>JAKPSO010001000.1 GCA_029571495.1 Pseudomonadota bacterium | reverse complement strand
AGCGGGATCACATCCGTTGACGCGAAAGCTCCCACTCAACGCATCACTCTGACCAAAGCCTTCGGGTACCGCCAAAAGCCATTTGAGGCTTCCTCGATAGGACTTCGAGGAGGACAGCGCGAAAGTGCTGGTGCGATTTGCCGTTTGCATGAGACGCACTTTCCGAGCAGCGTTCACAGTCGTAATTGCGGTATCACCACCTGGGTCCATCATCGCAACCGCACCGAAGCTAGTTCGATACAAGCGCATCGCGTGACCGACGACTGACAACAGTTCGCCCAACTGTATTGAATGGAATGCAACACCCCGCGCATGCGTTGCACCGAACACGCTCTGGTCAGCGGTATCGAGCTGGAATTTTGAAAACGGATTGACTCCGTCGTAGTACTTGTCGGCTGCATTGCTCCAATTAACACCATCGCCAGGACGAAAGCGCATGGTTGCCGTGCTCGATCCGGTATCTCCCTGTAGAGAAACCACATCAACGACCGCTATCCATCGACCGCCGCCGGGCGCTAAGCGGGCCAACACAATCGGTTGATTATTGGTGCCCCTGAAAACCTGACCACTTGTCTCTCCTTGTGCGCGACCGCTCGCGATCGCACTCCGGTTGCCAGAGAGTTCGCGCATGTCGGTTTGCGCTTCACCATTGGTGATGCACAACAGAGCTAAAAGAAAAATACTGAGTTGACGCATGATGAGAGGCATTTGAAGCTCTTCCCTGTGAGGCTACGAACAGTTGATCTCGAATCGAGGAATGTGATTTTGAGTGTTGGCTTTTTATTTAGTGCATGAACAGCCTAATCATGGGGCTGGGCCTGCAATTAGCGGACGCTGGCCGGCAGCGGCGCACCCACGCTTGGTTGGAATGGGATAGGCTGCGAAACAGCGCCGACAGGACTTGTCGGTGTCGAGGAACTGCCCATCGCAGGCGTAGCAACCACAGCAGCAGTGACTGAACGGGGTGCAACCCCTACGATGGTTGCAGAACTCAATACTGCTTGGCGAACTCCGTTGATGATCGCGAACGAGTCACCCACGTCAGAAACAGTGATACCAGCGGCAGTGGAATTCGCGCCGATCGACAGCGTTTCACCCGATGACAGTTCTATAACCGCGGCACGCCCATTGGAGGAACGGGTTACAGCACGCAACTTTGGGGGGGCTGGTCTCCGAAGCGAATCCACGGCAGGGCCAGAAGCCGGTAGCAGGGATGCAATTGGAGTGGTTTGCACATCGCCTCCGCTTCGCTTCTGATTGGTTGCAACTCCGCGCTGCACGCTGGGGCGCAGGGATGTCGCAGCCCTTGACGGTGAAACGTTCCCACTGACCTGCGGCGTTGTTGATGAGCCTCGGTTGAGATCGGCAATCGCTTTCTTCTTCTGAGCGATGAGCAGGTCGACATCGAGCTCTCGAGCCTCTTGAAGTTTGCGTTCGAACGCAAGAGTAGATCCTGTCAGCGGATTGACTGGCTTGGTAGACGCTGACTTGTCTCCTGCCGGGCGCGTACCCGTCACCGGCACTTGGTTGGGCACAGCGTTGGCTGACGAATTGGTTTTCATTGCCGTTTCTGCAGGCGTCGTCGTTGAAACAAAGGGCGAGATGAGAGCTGGCGCATCAGCCGGCTTCGCGGCTTTAGACCCTGTGTCTGGTGCATTCGCTGACTGCGCGAAGGCGCTAGAAAGCATGAGGGCTGTGGCAGCGACACAAAGCAGCCTCAGTGTGAATGTTGATTTCAATTGTGCTCTCCTAAGACGTGCAAATTTATGAAGTTCAGACCTAGATCGGGGCTTGTACAGATTGGACGTACTGCCTGGTCGATTGGAACAATCCGGGGATATTGATGCGCAGATTGACGGTGTATGGCGGTGAACTATTCGCTGGCGTGCGGGCACCGCTGGTAAATTGAACCGAAAACGCTGTCCGCCCATAGGGGCTCTGAACGTCGGATGCGTTCAATCCCAGCTGTGAGAGAAGATCGGATGCTGCGATCCAAGTTCCGGAGTCTGAGGCTGGAACGTTTATGGCCCCGGTGACTTCAGGATCGCTGGCCGAGTTCGAGTCCTGATGGAAAAAGTAGGTTCTAAAGATGTCGCGCGCGGGGTCGCGTAGATACCGCCCCTGGTAGTACGACTGCATGGAAGTGGCCAACTTGTCGGCTTTGGAAAAAATCGAACGCATGAACCTTGCCGCCGCGTCCTGGCCACTAACTAAGACATAAGCGTCGTCACCCACGGTTGCAATGTTGCCGTTGCTGTCCAGAGCAAATTCACTTGTGCCGTTCGGGCCGGCGCTCGACAGATAAAAATCCCGGAAGGAAATCGAAGTACCTCGGTCGAATGACAAAGTCTTCTCTGGGGTGATGTGAACGGTGATACCTCGTCCGTAGCCATCAGTGGAACGGGCTGACGCTTCGTCACTGCTGGTCACGTTCCAAGTAGTCAGTTGCGTGACGTAGCTCGACGAGCTGAGCGTCAGATAACCTTGGCCCGACCATGTGGTCACGTAGTCGTAGGGAGTGATTTGGAGCCATTGTCGCCATACCTCCGCCGACGTTTCAAGCTTGGCCCGTGACTCTTTCTCTTTGTACCAGTCAGCGGCGAGCGTACTGCCCTCGATAGCGATGACGCTTAGCGCAGAAACCACAGCAAGAGCGATGATGACTTCAATGAGCGTAAAGCCCTTTGTGCGGCGAGATGTAATTTGGCTAAACATTTTTGTTCACTCCATCGGAAAATAGGACACGCTGGGGAAGTTCGCGACGCTCGCGGGCGGAGTCAAGCTCTGTCGAGTCGTATGCGGCGCTGCGCGCCGTAAGCTCAGTGATCACTCCCGATCGCACAAGAGACGCCAACGTCAGTGACAACCGGACGTGTTGTCCCGGTTCAACGGGATTACGCATTTGGTGTCGAATGTCGATGAGCTTTCCATTGCGAATCGCCGCGGAGATCCCGTTGGTATTTGTCATCACCTCGCACGCGAGAGTGCGTTCGCTCCGCACGCTTGGAATTAACACTTGGGCAATGACACCGATCAAGGTGCTCGCGAGTTGATTCAGAACGAGTTCCCTGCGTTCTCCAGCGAGGGCTTCTATCCGTTCGACCGCCCGCTCGGCGTTAGTGGCATGTAGCGTTGCAAAGACAAGAATGCCTGTTTCTGCCACCTGCAATGCAGCCTCAAGTGTGTCGGTATCTCGTATCTCGCCAATGAGCAAAAACTGGGGCGCTTGACGCAACGCTGCGCGCACGCCGCGCGCAAATGTGTTTACGTCTGCGCCAACCGAACGTTGGGTAAACAGGCAACGCTTCGGCTTAAACAAAAACTCGATGGGATCTTCTATGGTGACAAAGTGACCACTTCGGGAGCAGTTGACATGCTCGATCATCGCCGCCAACGTCGTCGATTTCCCGCTGCCTGTCGCGCCCACGACAAGTATCAAACCCGCCGGCCTCTCAAGCCATGGGCGGACGTCAATGGGTAATGCAATGTTCTCAAGCGATGGCAGATCGTCGGCTCGTTGTCGCATGACGATCCGAATACCTCCGTATGCGCGCGCCATACTCACACGAATAAGCGTCCCCTCGTAGGCCAACGAAAAATCAACGTCGCCCTGCTCTTCATAGCGCTGCCACGCCTCTGTAAGTTTTAGGTGCGCGCGCGCACTAGCTTCCCAGGTCTCGGCACCAAACCGCTCTGGTAGATGGATGCGCTCGTAGTAGTGATCCGCCCGCAAAACGGTTGCTTCGCAGTCGTCAGCAGTTGAGTGAATGAAGACGTCACTAAACCGAGGGTCGCAAGATCGTGCATGTGCAACAACTTGGCAAAAAACTGATTGCAACATTGCTACAACCTCTGCAATACAGTTACAACAACGGGCATCGTCAGATTTAAGTTCGAACCATTGATCTGATCCTCCGAGCCGGGTGGAACAAAGCGAACGCGCATTGCGAACGGCGGCAGATCAGCACCGACCTCCGGCGGCATGTTCTCAAGCTGTAGCGGACGCTGCCATGCATCGGTGAGTGTGGGTTTTGTCAGCCCAAGTTTCTCCGCCACAGACGTTGTGGAAACATCAGTAAAGGCGCTCAAGCATTCAAGCTCAAAAGTTTTCACGTTGACACAATCGCGCGCCCGAAAATAATTCGTTCCGATGTCGCCTGCCGGATCCGAACGACGCTGCCACTCAAACCAGTTTTCCAAAGCCTTCGCAAGCATTTGGGTAGTTTTCAAGGACCGCGCATATCGTTCCATCTGGATCGAAAGCGTGTTGAACTCCATAGAAACCGCACCATTGGTTATGGCCCAAGCGTTAGCCGTTGCATCCCAACCCGTTGCATCCTGAACAGCAGACGGTGGTAACCAAAGCAGAAATCGTGAATACGCAACGCTGTTGGCTGAAAATCGCCGCGCGGCACGAGCGAGACGAACTTTTGGCTGCAGTTGATCAATGCCCGATTCGCGCGAAATAGTTTCGACGGTAGCCGCGTTCGCGAACTGAGACGGCTCACCTGCGCTAGGACGACTTATGTACCAGTTCTCCAGCCGCGAGCTCGCCTCCGCGAGAACGCGTGATGTTTGGCCATCCTGAAGTGACGTAGCCTTTGCATCGATCCACTGAATGATCAGGTAATTGATGCTTACTGCTGCAACCGCAATGCCAAGAATTAGCCAAGGCAATGCGTATCCTCCAACTCTACGAGACTTCACTCCAACCTCCATAAAACGGATGTCTGCTGCGCCTCGGCGCTGGGTCTGAAACACTTAGGTTGCCGCACGTCCCGTTGATAGCAGAGCGCAACGAGCGCGCCGGCTAAGGGTTCCGGTAGCGGGCCAACTCGCAAGACGAAACGTTCGTACGCTCTCTCGGATTGACTTTGGAAGCGTACCCAAGCAGCGGTACTGCCGGTGGTGAGCTTCATCGCACCATCTCGATCAAATGTTCTTTGTGCCAGGTATGGAGGCCGTAACCGCCCGGTCGAAGCGTTATTGCAAGAGTCGGATACGGACTCAATATGCGCGACCAACGCGTCAAGGCGCGATGGCCAACAATTGGAATCCAGCTTCGCTAGGCGCATGGCGTTAGCAACGTCGCCAAGTTCAGCAAAGATGTCTACAGCACGCAACTCGATGCCACGCACGTACGTGAATGCAAGCCATGTGACGACTGCGACGCCAGCACAGACGATAGCGCTCCATTCAACGAATGTGAGGCGACCCGAAAGTAAACGCGCAGCGTCACTCATGGCAAAGAAGACCTAGCCCTTCTGGAGCAACAACGTCACTGGCCCTTTGCCACCGGTGACTGTGCCTTGGGCACATGGCGTCGAGCCGGTTGCGCCGCGGTTGCACGTCGAGACAAACGACTGGCCAATCTTGTCGGGCACATCGCTGACCGACAAGAAGTAGTCGGTTTTCCCGCTTGCCGTAACGCTTGTGACCGTCATCACGCTAGTTGTTGAAACGTTCGGCATTTTGAGCGCCGATGCCGCATCAAAGTTTGCGCTGGCGAGATATGGGCTCTTCAGCGCAGCAGAAATGTCCACGCCGCAGGTGCTTGTTGTACCTTTGGTCTTGTCCACCAAAGCCTCCATCAGAAGCGGGAAGCAGTTGGCGTCAAATTTGGCGCGATCCTGCGCCTTCTTTACCTGCGCTACTTCCGTGTACAGCGCTTGTCCCTTGACGCCATCAGATTCGAAATAGAAATATGCGGCGACGCCGGCGATAAGCGCCGCCAAACCCATGACAACGAGCATTTCGAGCAAAGTAAAGCCCGATTGCTGTGAGCGGGCACGTGCCATGCGAGGCAATCGATTTGTTTCAGGGGCGATAACGTGAGTTTTCATAAAGTCTCCAACGTGGTGGTGGCCCGATACCGTCGGACCGTCGGATTCAAATGCGGACGCCGTGCTTTAACAAGGATCCGAACATTGCGAATGTCGGTAGTAGTGTGAGAAGGAACATGCCGGCAACACCAAGACCTAGAGTCAGTGGTGCCACCGTGCGTATAATTTCTTTGAGCTGGCGAACGCTCATGGACACGTCATGTGCAAGCCGCTTATTCATGATCGCGATGCCGTTTCCTGCACCGTCGTTGCGTTTGAATGCAGCGGTAACCCCGTTCTGAACGTAGGTTGGAAATCGCGCGATCTTGACCGCATCGGGAACGCTCACGCCATTGGCGAGCAAGCGCGCCATCTCGCGGAAGCTACGCCTTGAGGCTTCTAGCTCGCAGTTCTCGACAAGCTTTTCAGCGGCGACAGCACTTGTCTCCCCCGATTCATAGAGTGCACGCCATAGGGTCCATTGACGGAGCATCTCGGAGCGTTCGCGAAGTTCGCGAACGAAACGAATCCTTGCTAGCAGACGCTTTACAGGTGGTGACAAAAAGAGACCGATGATCGCCATCCACACCGTGAAATAGAGAACGGAGAAGGGAAGTCGATGTTCGGAAACCCAATTCACAAAATTCATGTAGTGGGTCAGCAAACTGTTGGCTTCACTACTTCCCATGCGAGACATCGAAACCCACAACCGACGCATAGTGGGTGCCACAAACATGAAGTTCGCCCAAACCATTCCAATGATCGCGAGAAATGCGAGGCCCGGTACGAGCAGCGCTGTTCGAAGTTCATCGCCTAGTTCGGCGTTTCGGACGCAATCCTCGGCTAACGACTTTAGGGTCTCGGGCAAACGCCCAGATGCCGTGGCGGCATCTATAGCGGAGCAGTGAGAAGGAGGGAAGCCGCAGGCCTGCATTTCTCTCCCGAGACTTCCGCCATGGAACGCAAGACGTTGAGCTAGGGTTGCGAGAGAAACCTGCAACAGCTTGTCGTGAACGAATTCGGTTGAGTCACTCACGAGCGACTCCAAGACTCCGTTTTCATACTGCGCTGCAAGCGTCTCATAGAAGAGCGCAAGCTCTTTTGGATCAAAACTCTGACGAACGCTCGCTTCTAGCGAATAGTTCAAGGACCAGCGCAAATTCAATGGCCGAAGACCATTTGACCGTAGCGTGTCGACTGCGACGTCTCGGCTTGACGCGAACACCGTGCCGCTGATGATGCGCTCGCCGCGAGCTACAGCTTTGAAGTTGAAGGCGTGCTTCACTGACGCCACCCGAGACTCGCGGGCATCGCGCGCAACAATTCATCGACACCGATTGCACCACCCCACAGGCTGCGCTTTGCGCTGTCCATAAGCGAACGACCTTTGGGAATGCCGGCTTCGCGGAGCTGACTCTCGCTTCCTCCAGCGATAATCATCTCCTGTACAGCGCTTGTTGCGAGCAACAATTCATAGATCGCGAAGCGTCCACGATATCCGACGTAATGACAATTCACGCATCCACCAGCATTGCGCTGGTAGAGATTCAAAACACCCGGCTGCGCAAACGCTTCATCAACCCAAGCCTGATGTTCTTGCCGCGTCTCGGGAATTTTGCAGAAAGGACAGAGCTGGTCGACGAGGCGCATGGCCATGACACCAAGAAGCTGCGCGGCCAGGTCGACTGGATCAAGACCAAGCTTTAAGAAGCGGCGTATACCCATCGTGGCACTATCCGCGTGAAGCGTTGTAACCAATAGGTGGCCGGTGGTTGAAAAGTCAAGTGCGTAGTTGGCCGCCTCTTCGGTTCGGACCTCTCCAAGCAAGATTACATTTGGCGCATTACGCATCAGGCCACGTCGCACCTGTTCAAGCGCTGACGCTTCGTCCATGGCGAGGTCAAGAGGGTATTGGCTGGCGTTGTGAATGCGATATTCAACGGGTCGCTCGGCCGTTTGCACATAAGCGCTCAACGCGTCGATTGAATCTTTCATGAACGCATGAAGAAATGTTGTCTTCCCGCTCCCGGTCGGGCCAACCACAGCAAACAATCCTGATCGGCGGTTCGCAATGGCTCGCAGATTGACAAGATCCTCATCGAGAATCCCAACCGACGCCAAATCGAGCACCTCGGTTCCTTCGTCGAGGATCCGGATCGTCACAGATGTTCCAGCTAGGGCTCTACCCAGTGCCACGCGAAACTGGTAGCTTGCTAGTTCATTGTTGAGTGCGGACGTCAAAAGGCCTTTACCGCGATTGAAGGCCGTGTCGCGGAAAATTTCGCGCTGACCCGCATCGTTACCGTCGCAGGCCATCTCAATCGCACGCACGATGCGGTCGTAGGCGGGAAGGGAACACTCTGCAATCCGACGCCAAACGCCCCCGGCTTTCACGTTAATCGTTCCCCATTCACCGACCACCTTCAGAGCGATATCGGACGCACCCGTAAAACTGCCGTGGCGAAGCATTTGAACGATGACTTGATCGATGCCTTCGCCTACCGCCGTGGACATCTGAGACTCGAAACCACGCAGGGTATTCAGTAAGGCAAGTTCAGTGTCAGCAAAGCAAAATTGATAGATGCTCTTGATCGTCCGTTCGCTCGCATATGCGAGTACTACATCAAATGAGCCGAACGTTTGTTCCGCTTCGGCGCGATCCCGATCGCGGGCAACAACCACTGTCAATCTTTGGCGGCCGCTTTGTGCCTTTTCGCCCAACTCAACGGGCATAAACTCACGCCGCGTGCGAAGATCGATCCCTCCTTGCGCGCACGCGCGCTGGATAGCCTCCACGTCTACCGCATCTACAATTGTTCTTTCGAAAAACTTCGCGTTGCCCCGGAGGGAGGCCGAAATCCGCGCCTCCTGTTCGGAACTGATTAGGCCTTCATTGCGGAGAATGCCGAGGAGATCCAAACCTGCGACGCGGGTCACTCGCTCAAGGCCATGGCAAATAGTGTTGTCGCGTACCCCGGCCGCTCGTAGGCCGTGAATCACGGATATCGTTCGCGCTCTAAATCGCTCGTCTAGTTTTCCGACCAACGATTGTTCGCGCTCAGATAACACTCGGTTCTTCGCGTCAGTCATGACGCTACCCCGATAATCACAATCGTTATTCGTCGGATATCTCGTTCCTCAAGCGTGAGATGCGTTACAGAGGTCGAAAATTGCGCAAACTCTTCAAGAAACAACTTCAGACCCTCGATGTCGCGATAACTCCCCGACATTGAGATCGGCAGTTCCGTCAAGGTTTCACCGTCAACTACTTTCCTCGACAAAGCATTGAGCGTGGCTGGCGGAATGTTGACGCCTACATCCGCGCCTGCTTGAACCGTTGAGAAATTTACGCCATACGCCGGGGCTCTAACTCGAACCAACTCCATGACATTCGCGGTCAATTCATTGAGGGGTCGAGTCGGATAGCGCTGCGACTGAATCGACTGCAGCGCTTGCGCTTTGTCGAGTTGAAGCTTCGACTTAGATAGGGCTGCAGTCGCGGTCGCAAGGTGCGCGTCACTGTCGCTCGCAAATGCGCTCGTCTTGTTCAGCGCGATCAGGCTACCGATCAGAAAGACGACTGAGCCGCACCGGAGTAGGAGCGCGATAAGTGGTGATAATTTCATTGAAATCGCTTGTGGTCTGGGTGCTATGAGTAGATGAGGTCGTCGAGCTCGGAGGAGAAAAGAGACTCGGAAGTTGTGAAGGATCCGTTAGCAGCGGGTTCTCTCGAGGTTGGCCGACGACGTCGACTACCTTCGCAGCAACAACTGACAAAGCAGTGTTGGTGTTATCCGCTTCAACGCGTACACGCGTGAGTGGCCTCCAAACATTTACAGCAGCATCTAGGATGGCCGTTGTGTCGATGGACTGTCGCTGTGATATTGCCCAACTCGCCCGATCAGTTAGTCTGCGAGCCTCAGCGACGAACTCACGCGCACTAACGTCTCGCTGTGAGGCCAATTCAGCCGAGCGAACGCCCTGCAAATAAAACATGAACGCCGCAGCTGAAATACAAAGCCCAGCCATGAAGGCACCAATAGCCAAGTCACGGGTCCACAGGCGCAACGGGCGCCCTAGCAGCTCGCGCTCATAAGGGTACGGGAGCAATGCACTGGTAATTTCCAATAGCTCATGGGTCGCAATCCGAGCGAGAACGTCACGGCCAGTTGGCCCATCTCCGGCGCGTTGATCGCCGACGTGGGCAAGGATGTCTTCCTCTTGCGACCCGACGAAGGCTTTCGCCCTGCCAATGTTGCCGTTAGCTGAAACCGCAATGGCTATAGTCAAGCAATTCACCACGTGACCGCTTGAAACCGCGCCTTGGATCAGAACGACACCGCTGCGGCCTTTCAACTGTTTGCGCTGCAATACGGATGTGACCACCGCATAGCCCGGGATCACGGCGTAGTTTCGACCGTCTAACTCAGTCGCGGACGTACCGAATGCCGCCGGGTATTCACGATCGATTACAACCCGCGCGGCAATGGCAGCTGTTTCGTCGAAATGCGCCAGCGCCTGTTTCCGTGTTGGTGGGCGTTGCGGTACCCACACGTGATCCGCATCACGAAAACTCAGCGCTATCGAAGTCTGTACTGACGTTCGTTCCTCGAGGACGCTATATTGGCCACGCCTGCTCCCAAAGGGTTCGAGTTCCTCGGTCCGCGCAGTGACCGCGTACAGCTGGTCACGGTTTTCGCGTTGCGTCACCCACAGCGTTAAGCCGCCCATGATCGTCGGGTTCACAGTTAGAGGCTTTCCGCCACTAACTGCGCGCCTGTGGTGCTTGGGTGGATAACCGTGTGCACCAACAGTACAACCTCACGCGAGTTGTCATTCGCCTTGGTCCCACTTAACAGTTCAGAGACAACGGGGATATCGGCGAGTCCTGGTAAGCCGCGAACATCTTTCGTTGT
>JAKPSO010000241.1 GCA_029571495.1 Pseudomonadota bacterium | reverse complement strand
ATTGCCGACAAGCCGCTAGCCCGTGCGACGCCCGAGACCGAGTATCACGCACGCATGCTCGCGATCACGGTCAACGACCCGGAAGCCGCGGAATCCACCATCGTGCGTTTGTCGGCGAAGACCGGGCAAGTGCTGCGCATTAAACGTATGAGCAACGGTAATCGCGCTCTCGTCGTGTTACCCGTTGGCACCACTGCGGCGTCGCTGGCGGCGGTTGCTGTTGCGGCCAGCGCTGATCCTGCGGTGAAGAGCGCGGAACGCGTCGCAATGGCGCGTCACCAATGGATTCCTAGCGACGCGATGTGGTCGCAGCAGTGGAACCTCGGCACAGGCGTCGGTGGCATCCGAGCTGCTGCGGCGTGGGACGCTACACCTTCAGGTTCGGTTGCGGTTGCGGTGATCGACACTGGCATTCGCGCACATCCTGATCTTGATGCTAAGCGTGTCGCAGGCTACGACATGATCAGCGAGACGTGGATCGCCAGTGACGACGACGGTCGCGATGCCGATGCGACGGACCCGGGTGACGCCAACACCGGCTTGGAGTGTTCGAGCACATGGGATTTCATGAGTTCGTGGCATGGCACACATGTGTCCGGCATCATCGCCGCAAGTAGCAACAACGGCGAAGGGATTGCCGGCGTGGCACCGAACGCTCGCATTGTCCCGGTTCGCGTGCTCGGCCAGTGTGGTGGCACATCCGACGACGTCGCCGACGGCATCCGCTGGGCAGCGGGCGTGCCCGTTGCGGGAGCACCGACAAATCCAAATCCAGCCAAAGTGCTCAACCTGAGTATTGGTGGTTTCCATCCTTGCACGGCGAACCAGCAGTCCGCGATTGATGCCGCCGTGGCTCGCGGCGCGGTCGTGGTGGTGGCTGCCGGCAATGAGGCGTCGCTGGCGTCCATCTCGGCTCCGGCGAACTGCAAAGGCGTGATTCCCGTCGCGGCGTCCAACTTGCTCGGTGATTTGTCCAGCTACAGTAACTTCGGAAGCCTCGTGAGCATTTCGGCCCCTGGTGGTGACTCGGGCGATTTGCCCGGTGTGCTCTCGACCCTGAACGGTGGCATCACGTTGCCGGGCGTTCCGAGCTATGCGACGTACTCCGGCACGAGTATGGCCGCGCCGCATGTGGCTGGCGTTGTCGCGCTCATGCTCGCTCGCGATCCGTCGCTGACACCGGGACAAGTCTTGAACCGCTTGCAGACTTCTGCGCGTGCGTTCCCAGCGGGGACGGATTGCTCCGCTGCGGTCGGGGCGTGTGGCGCTGGTTTGCTCGATGCGGCAAGCGCAGTGCAAAGCGTGACGTCTACACGCGCGCCGGGCGACGTCAGTGCGAGCGCGGATCGCATGCGTTTGGTCGAAGTGCAAAACGCGGCGTCCGGGCGCTACGCGCTGATCGCTGACCCCGTGGAGCTCGCGCAAATGCTGTCAGGGCAGCGCGGTGGTTCGTGGTTCCGCACGGGGTACAGCACCGACACGTTCAGCTTCACGGCGCACGATAACTTGCTCGCGATTTCGCAACCGGTTTGCCGCGCGCGCCTCGTGGAAGGCGGCAGCTACACCTACAGTGCGAGCACCCAAGATTGCAAGGACTTCGCGGCAAACTTGGGTATGTACGTCGACGGAATGGTGTTTGCAGCGGCCTTTCCCAATGGATCGTATTGTCCGTCGGGTAGTGGACCTGCTTACGAATATGTGCGCCTAGATTCCGCCGGTTACAACATACGCACGATTTGGGACATGTCTCTTGATAGTGTGATGGTGGACGCGGGTTGGATACGTTCACGCGTGGCGTTTTGTTTGCCTCAGTAGCACTCCGGACGCCTAGGATAAACTTGCTTCCATGATGGTTAACACGAAGTTGCTTTGTTGTTGCGCATGTCGTCGCGTCTCTTTCAGTCGCGACGGTGACGTGCTACCTTGCCGATAGTACGTTCGTGAATTGACCCACCCAAGGCTGCCACGTGCAGCCTTTTTTGTATTCACTTAAGACCTCAAACTATGTCCCTGCACCTCTATGACACCTGGACGCGCTCCGTTCGCGAATTCACGTCACTCAAACCGAACGAAGTGGGGCTCTATACGTGCGGGCCGACGGTGTATGACTACCAGCATATTGGCAACTACCGAACGTTCTTGTTTGAGGATGGGTTGAAGCGCGTATTGAAACTCAATGGTTATCGCGTCAATCACGTCATGAACATCACGGATGTCGGGCATCTCGTATCCGACTCCGACGATGGCGAAGACAAGATGGAGAAGGGCTCGCGGCGCACCGGAAAGACCGCGTGGGACATTGCCGCGCTGTATACGGAATCGTTCGTGGGCGACCTGAAGTCGCTCGGAATCGACTTTCCGACGACGCTTTGCAAGGCGACCGACAACATCCCGGAGCAAATCGCCTTTGTGCAAGAGATTGAGAAGAAGGGCTATACCTATCGCACGAGCGACGGGATTTACTTTGACACCGCGAAGCAGCCGACGTACGGCTACCTCGGGCGTTTGGATATCGCTGGCTTGCAGGCAGGCGCGCGAGTAGACCTTGGCGAAAAGAAAAACGCGACGGACTACGCGCTATGGAAATTTTCGAAGCCCGAGGACCAACGGCAGATGGAGTGGGATTCGCCTTGGGGGCGTGGGTTTCCGGGGTGGCACATTGAGTGCTCGGCCATGGCGCATAAGTACCTCGGAGCGTACTTCGACATTCATTGCGGTGGCGAGGACCACATCACCGTACATCATCCAAACGAGATTTCGCAGACCGAAGCCGCGTACGGCACGCGACTCGCGAACTTCTGGATGCATGGATATTTCATCTTGCTCAACAGCTCAAAGATGAGCAAATCGAGCGGTGAGTTCTTACGCGTGCAGTTGCTGATTGATAAAGGCTACGACCCGATTGCGTATCGATACCTGTGCCTCACGGCGCACTATCGTTCGCAGTTGACCTTTAGCTGGGATGCGTTGGATGCTGCCGCTACTGCACTGGATCGCCTGCGCAATAACGTCTACGCGCTGGGTGCTCCCGCAGCGGCAGCAGACGAGGCATTCGTTGCACGATTCATGGAAAAGCTCAATGACGATTTGAACTTCCCGCAGGCGCTCGCGCTGGCCTTTGAGGCGCTTAAATCGGACTTGCCCGCAGACGTGAAGAAGGCAACGATGCTGAAGTTCGACGAAGCGCTCGGTCTGGGGCTCGCAAACTGGGCGCCGAAGGTGTTGGATGTTCCTGCAAACGTTCGCGCCGTCGCCGATGCGCGATGGGTAGCGCGCAACAACAAGGATTGGGCGGAGGCGGATCGCTTGCGCGGAGAACTCACGACGCTCGGCTGGAGCATGAAAGACGGCAAGGACGCGTACACTTTGACACAGGGGTAGGCGTACATAAGTGCGCCGCCTGTTAACGGAGGCA
>JAKPSO010000224.1 GCA_029571495.1 Pseudomonadota bacterium | reverse complement strand
CGTCATCCTCGCGCAGCGGGGATCCAGCTCGTAACTCGCGCGTAGCGTCACGCATTGCTAACCACGCCTCCATTCTGGATTCTCGCTAGGCGAGAACGACGCTGCGCGTGCAAAACGGAAACAGCTTTGAGTGAAAATACTTCGGAAGTGCGACTTGGCGGTGCTTCCATAATTTCGTACGTCAAAGTCGACGATCGTTAGTGGCGTCGCGAAACCCAAGATAAATCTGGCGCGCGGGGGCACGTTTTTGGCGACGCTGTTGACCGAATTCGAACACGCCCGTAGACTGCCTTCGTTTAAACAACGACACGTAGCGGATGGCCAGATCAACGAAATATTCAATGCTCCGTGCTGCTTTAGTTTCGCTACTACCAATCGTGCTTATCGGTTTTCTAGTGTCGCTCTTTAGCGCGCGAACATTCGCGGTGCCAGGTCAGGCGGATCCGTCATTTGGGGAGTCAGGTCACGTGGTCGTGCCGTTCGCTGGGCTTGAAGCCCTCCCCTATGACGTGCACGTGCTGTCGAACGGAAAAATACTCGTAGCCGGCATCTGTAATCAGCCGAACGTCGGTGCGGAGTTTTGCATAACGCGACTCCACGGCGACGGCTCAATCGACACGTCTTTTGGCGACGCGGGCAGAGTATTAACACTAGTCGGACAACATTTGGCGGGTGCAAGTCGAACGCAGATACAGGGCGACGGAAAAATTGTCGTAGGCGGCGGGTGCGTCGGAGCACGCCCCGATTCAAATTACAGCGTCTTTTGCCTGGTACGGTACCTGACTGACGGAAGTTTGGATTCGACATTCGGACTGAATGGTGTTGCCACCGCGCGTTTTGGTAGCCCCGCCCAAGGAGCCGCAACGAGCGCGATCATTGACCTTGCGATACGAGCCGATGGCAGGATAGTCGCACTTGGAAGTTGTCAGTTGGAGTCTCCGGTAACAAACTTTTGCGTAGCTCAATTTTTGACCGACGGCACGCTTGACGCATCCTTCGGTACCGCGGGGCAAACACTGTTCGCCGGAGGCATCGGTTTCGACGTTCCCGCAAGTGTGGTTGTCGATTCGGCGGGCCGAGTCGTATTGGCGGGGACTTGTTACGATAACCCACCCAACAATCCAGTTGTTAAGTTTTGTCTCCTTCGTTTGACAGAAGCGGGCACATTTGATGTGACGTTCGGAACAAACGGCAAAGTGCTGTTTGCTGTCGGATCGGAGCCGAGAGTTGCGCGCGTTTTGTTTGCCGCGGGTGAAAAAATTGTCGTCTCTGGAACGTGTATGACGTCGTCTGACGGCGGCGGGCCGCGGTTTTGTTTGAGCAAATTCCTGAACAATGGCGCTATCGACGTGACGTTTGGGACAGCAGGCAGCGTCATCGTTGCGCCACAAGCGAACGCCCTTCATTACTACTCAGAGCAACTAGGTAGCGCAACGATCGATGGAAATGGACTGATTGTTGCGAATGGCTCTTGCTATGACGAGTATCAAAGTCGGTTGTGCGCCAAGCGCCTCCTAGCGGACGGCAAACTAGACACTAGTTTCGGCACCAATGGTAGCGCGAGATTTTCAAGCTTCATCGCTGTCGGATCAGCGTTGCGAACGCAGGCGGATCAGAAGATTGTCAGTGTCGGCAGCTGTGAAATCGAATCAGGCACCATTAGAGACTTTTGCGTCGTTCGCCTAAAAGGCGGCCCCTACAACCCTTTAACCTGCGCCCTAAACCTCGACGCCAACCCAACCATAGACCCCGCGACCGACGCCTTGCTCATCACCCGCTACCTCCTAGGCTATCGCGGCGACGCGCTAACGACCGGCGCGGTCGGTGCGAGTCCGACCCGCACCAACGCAGAGATCGAAACTTATCTCGGTACGCTCATGCAAGCGGGCAAGTTGGACGTTGATGGCGATGGCCAGTCGTTGGCGATGACGGACGGTTTGTTGTTGATCCGCGCGATGCTGGGGCTGTCGGGGACGGCGCTGACCAATGGTGCGACGAATGCCGCACATCCGAACGTGCGCGACGCGCAGCAAATCTTGACGTGGATAGAAGCGACTCACGGCGTAGCGTGTTTGCCTTAACTGGCCTTGTTGTTGCCACAAAAAAAGCGCCCGAGTCGGGCGCTTTTTCTTATGCGTAGCCGAACAGGCGGCTACGACAATTTTGCGCGGCGACGCAGCGCGTACGCTCCAAACGCGGCGAGAAGCGCGAATCCGCCTAGCGCGCCACCGACCGGAACTGGGGTTGACGGCGCGACAAGCACGTTGACGGCTACGTTGTCGAGCACAGGACCCGCACACGACGAGCCGCCGCCGAGAATGCCGCCGCTGAATGCGAGCGTGGTGCTGGCAGACGTGGCTGTGAACGTGAAACTCTTCGTTGTGTAGTTCATCGCCGACGCTGATGCGCCTGCCGTGTCGAACGTGAAGTTTGCGGTGGAGGCTGCGGCCGAGGCGGTAAGCGTTTTGATGCCGCCGTCGGGATTGCCCG
>JAKPSO010000208.1 GCA_029571495.1 Pseudomonadota bacterium | reverse complement strand
CAAATTGTTGGTCGACGGCCGCGGCTTCAAAGTGCCCGGCCACGAGCAAGGTTTCTGGCTCGGCGGGACGTTGTTTGACAACGTGACGCCCGACATGCGCATCTACAAAGAAGAAATTTTTGGCCCAGTATTGTCATGCGTTCGCGTGCCGGATTTCGCGGCAGCGGTGAAGCTGATCAACGGTCATGAATTCGGCAATGGCGTGAGCTGCTTCACGCGCGACGGCAACGTGGCGCGTGAGTTCGCCCGCCGCATCGAAGTCGGCATGGTCGGCATCAACGTGCCGATCCCGGTGCCGATGGCGTGGCATGGCTTCGGCGGTTGGAAGCGTTCGCTGTTCGGCGATATGCACGCGTATGGCGAAGAAGGCGTTCGCTTCTACACGAAGCAAAAGAGCATCATGCAGCGCTGGCCCGAGAGCATCGGCAAAGGCGCAGAATTTGTTATGCCGACGGCGAAGTAGCTGCCGTGCCGTTAGCCGCGGGAAACATACCCTTCCGCGGCGAAACTGCCGCCCTGAAAGCGCTCGGCGATTGGATCACCAGATACCGCCGCCTGTAGCGCTTCAATGAAAATGTCAGCGGAGTGAGCGGGGCGATAGCCCAACGCCTGCGCGCGCGAGTTATCCCACCAGCTTCTTGAATTAGCGGAAACGCCGTAGACGATTTCGTTCTCATACTCGGCCGTCAACCCAACGGCCACCAACGCCGCGACATCATCAGGGTGCACCCAATGCGACAGCATGCGCGCCTCGGTGGGCTGCGTCGAGCAAAACCCGATGCGCATGCCAAAGCCACGGACACCGTGCTTTTCGGCGTAAAGACTCGCTACGGCCTCCATGAACACTTTTGTCACGCCGTAGCGCGAATCGGGCTTCGTCGGCACTGCCGCGTCAATGCGCTGAGAGCGCGGGTAAAAGCCTACGGCGTGATTGGAGCTGGCGTACAAAATTCGCTTCACGCCCGCTCCCCTCGCAGCTTCCCACACATTCACCACCGACTGCACGTTGGCTGGAATCAGCGTGTCCCAATCGGCTTCGCGCGGGTAACCCGCCAAATGAATGATCGCATCGACGCCTCTCGCCAATGATGCAATAGCCGCAGCATCCGTTAGATCGGCCACATGCGCGGTCTCCGAGGCGTGTACCGCGTCGAAGGGCGTGCGATCAACGAGCCTGAGCTCTACGCAGTCATCCGCCATGCGGTCGCGAACCTGTCGAGCAATGCGACCCGCGCCGCCAGTCATAAGAACGCGGTTGAATCTCCTGACGTGGTCTGAGCGTGGTGATTCGTTCTGCAACGCGCTCACTCCAACGCGCCCAGCATGCGCGCTCGCCCTCGTCGCACCTGCATGTAAACAGATTCGTCCGCGGTGCCTTCATTCCAACCGCCGCCCGCAATCGCGGTATTGCGAGTGCTCGGCTGCGCATTGACAAACGCCTCATTGATTCGCACTCCGAGGCCCGGAGATTGCGGTACTGAGATCTTGCCACTGGAGAATTCGAGCTGAGCCTGAATCGCGTCACCCCGTCCGCTCCAGTCTGGCTCCAGTCGCTCAAGCATCAGTGCATTCGGAATGGACGCGAGCAAATGCACCGCTGCAAATTCTGCGACTGGGCCGAGCGAACCGGAATGCGGCGCGATCACCAGCCCGTGCGCCTCTGCGATTGCGGCAAGTTTCTTCATCTGAGTGAGCCCGCCGAATCGACCAGTATCAGGTTGCAGCACGTCGACCAATCGCTCATCAATCAGAGCGCACATCTCACTTAACGTACCCAGGCGCTCGCCTCCCGCGAGCGGCAAATTGACCTTATCGCGCACCAAGCGCCAGCCATCCAGATTCTCTGGTGACACGGGCTCTTCCAGAAACAGTAAATGCAGCGGTTCCAGTGCGCGGCCAATCGCAACCGCATCTGCGCCACTGAGCCACGGCGGGCCGTGCAGATCGACCATCAAATCGACGTCTGGTCCAATCGCCTCGCGAATCTCGTGTGCGCGCTCAACGATGCCGGCAATG
>JAKPSO010000205.1 GCA_029571495.1 Pseudomonadota bacterium | reverse complement strand
GTTGCGCCACGTTCCCGCGCATCATCAAGCGCGGCGACCAATCGGTCGAATGAGCGTTCGTCGATAACCGACGTGTAGTCCACAGAGGGCAGCTGCGGGTAGCGTGCGGGCACAATCACTTGCGCGAGCTTGACGAACGCGTCGATGCTCTTCTCGGGCAACCACGCGTGATCCACCGTTGTGCAAATCTGCCCCGCGTTCATGCACTTGACGAACAAGATGCGCTCTGCCGCGACGCGCAGCGGAAAGTCTTCACACACAATCGCCGGCGCTTTGCCGCCGAGTTCGAGCGTGACCGGACACAAATTTTTCGCCGCCGCGGCCATCACCGAACGACCCGTCGTGCCGGAGCCTGTGAACAACAAATGATCAAACGGTTGCTGCGAAAATTCGATGCCCACGCCGCCAGTTTCGTCGAAAAATTGCAGTTTTTCCGGTGGGAAATACGCAGGGATTTTTTCGATCAAAAGTTTCGCGAGGTGACGCGAGTTTTCGCTCATCTTCACCATGGCACGGTTGCCCGCCGCGAAGATGTACGAGAGCGGCACGAAGCTCAAATTCACCGGAAAATTCCATGGCACGATGACGCCAACCACGCCGAGCGGCTGCGGGATCACGCGATTGCTTGCACCGAGAAAGTTTCGTAAGTCCACCGAACGGCGCTGCGGCTTCATCCAGCGCCGCAGGTGACTGATCACGTGATCAATACCGTCGGTCGCCGGGAAGATTTCCGCGAGCAGGGTCTCGTGCTTCGAGCGATTGCCGTAATCGGCGCTGATCGCTTCGCACAGCGCGTCCTTGTTTTCGCGAATGAAGCGCTGCAAGGTGCGCAAATCCGCCTTGCGCTCGGCGAGCGTCGGCACCGGGTTGGCGAAGTAGGCGGCGCGTTGCTGAGCGAGCGCGGTGCTGAGCAGCGACGCGGTGGTGGATGGAGCGGAGTCGTTCATGCGGGCCTCACCTTGTTGACAGTTCGCGATGAAATCAAACGAGTGTTTTATCAGGTGTTGCCTCGGTTCGAGCGCCGCGGTCGCTATCGCGGGCGAGCCCGCTCCACAGGAATGTGACCATTGGCTTTTGGCGTCTAACGACCGATTAATGGCCGTTGCGGCCACATTTGACGGATAGTTGACTACTCGAAAAAATGACCGCTAACGACCGCACTGCGGCCGATTGTGCTCTAAAGCTGATCAATTGCGGCGAGGTGTCGCGCCTTTTGAACTTCGTGCAGCCAGCTTGCCCGGATGCTCATGGCGGCGAGCGATTTCAGCTCGGTTTGCGTGAGGTTCAAAGCGCGGGCTGTGGCGCGGTAGTTCTCGCCGACGTAGCCACCGAAGTACGCAGGGTCGTCGGAATTGATGGTCACGAGTACGCCCGCGTCCATGAGTTTTTTGAGCGGATGCGCCGCGAGCGACGGCACGGCGCAGAGCTTCACGTTCGAGAGCGGACACACGGTGAGCGGCATCTGTGCGCGCGCCAAACGCGAGGTCAGCGCTTCGTCCTCAATGGCGCGAATGCCGTGGTCGATGCGCGCAACGTGCAAGATGTCGAGCGCTTCGATGATGTACTGCGGCGGGCCTTCTTCGCCCGCGTGTGCGACCACCGGCAAGCCGCGCGCGCGCACTGCCGCGAACACGCGCGCGAACTTCGAAGGCGGATGTCCGACCTCGCTCGAATCAAGCCCGAAGCCATGAAAATTGTCCATGTACGGCTCAAGCACGGCGAGCGTGTCGATCGCGTCTTGCTCGCTCAAATGACGCAAAAAATTCGGAATCAACCGCCAGGTAATCCCAAGCTCCGCCTCGCCATCATGCAACGCTTGCACGATGCCTTCAACGACTACTTCGAGATCAATGCCGCGCGCGGTGTGCGTTTGTGGGTCAAAGAAAATTTCCGTGTGCACCACGCCGTCGGCCTTCCCGCGCTGCAAATACGCCCACGTCAAATCGTAGAAATCGTCTTGATCGCGGAGCACGTCTGCGCCCGCGTAATAGAGGTCAAGAAACTCTTGCAAGTTGTTGAAGTCGTACGCTGCGCGCACCGCCTCGACGCTGGCGTAGGGCAGCGCGATGCCGTGCTTCTTCGCTTTGGCGAACATCATCTCAGGCTCCAACGAACCTTCGATGTGCAAGTGCAGCTCCGCCTTCGGCAGCCGCGCGATCAAGGTGTCGATTGCCGCGTCGGCGCTGATGCGGTCTTTGTTCAGGAGATCGTCGAATGTGCTCATGTGACGAGTTTAGCGCGGCTGATGCGACTACGGCAGCGCAGCCGCGCAGGTCGTGTTGAGGTAATTGCGGATCGCGGTATCGGTGTTGCGCGGACCGGGAATTGCGAGGCCCGCAGTGATCGCGGTGCCCTTGAGTCCGAGCATCGCGCGCAGCAGGATCACGCCGTCGAGTGTTGGGTCGACGACACCGTCGGCGTCAAGATCAACAACTTTGGTCAGCACTAGATCGCGTGCGTTCTTTTCGGCGCGGTCAAATGTGGTCGTGGCTGACGACACGGTACCGGCTGCGGAGTTCGCGATCGCCGCGCCGCGCCGCCCTTGCATCGCACGCAAAATCATGA
>JAKPSO010000198.1 GCA_029571495.1 Pseudomonadota bacterium | reverse complement strand
CACGCTTGGTTCCACGAAATCAGACGCAACTAGCGGTACCCGGTCTGGATTCCCGCCTTCGCGGGAATGACAAGCATGGCGGGCGATTGCGGTCAAATTGAATGTCTCAGCGCCGCGCCGAGAATGACGCGACGCCGCGTTGCCATTTCGTCGCGACCCGACGACTAAAACTCCAGCTTAACGCTCGCGCCGATGTTCATCTGCGTTGGGCGAATGCTCACGGTTTTCGTGCTGCCCGTTTCGTCGAAATAATTGGTGGACGTGAGCGTGTCTTGGCGCAACACGTTGGCGAGGCGCGCGCGGAACTGCAATTTCGGCGTGTACTTGTAGAGCACGTACATCTCAAGCTCGCGCTTCGGAGTGGCGTAGTTGATTTGATTCGTCGTCACACGCACGTCGCCACCGCTCTTGAAACTGTAGCTCGCGCCTGCGGTGACCATGCCGCCGCGCATGCGGTAGTCGAGGCCGAGCGTGCCGCTGACGGGCACTTGCTGATCGAGGCGATTGTTAGGGCCCGGCACTTCGTCGACGTGCGAGAAATTGCGCGCGATGTTGAACCGAAAATCAATCGGCGGCCCGGCGGTGTACACCGATTGCAGCGGAAACTTGGCGTCGAATTCAATACTCTTCGACGTCGCGTTGCCGTTGTTGAATGGTTTGTTGATCCAACGACCATCGACTAGAAAAATGCCACGCGTGTTGTAGTCGGTCAACGCGCGCACGCTGCCGCTCAAGCTCATTGACGCGCCCTTCGCGAAGAAGTGTTCGTACGCCACGTCGACGCCGGTCGCGAGTTCGGGTTTGAGTGCGTTGTTGCCGGTTTGGTAATCAGGCGTGGTGGGCGCGTTCACAGTGCTTCGGAAAACACGCGGCACGAGCGCGTAGGTCTCTGGCGCCTTGTAGGTGCGCGTCAGCGCGAGGCGCAGCTGTCGGCCCGATTTGTCCGGGAACTTCCATAGTGTTTGGAAAAGTGGGCTCGCAACGCTTGAACGATTGGTCGTCGTGGCGATGCCGTCGCCGCTCGTGACCGTCTCGATGCCTTCCCATCGGAAGCCCGCATACACCGACCAGTTCGGTGTGACGTTCCATTCGTCCTGTGCGAAGAGCGCGAGCCTCCGCACGCGCGCTACGTAGTCGTCAACCGTGTTGATCGGCGCGGCGGCAACGTTGGTCTCGTCAACATGATTCGATGAGGTCGCACGGTTAAGACCCATGTCCCATCCCGCGAGTAGCGAGTGGCCTTCAACGATGGGCGTCGAGTACTTGCCGACGAACGAGATGCGATTGTCTTTGTATGGGCCAAGCGTTGTGCGCTCTAGCGTTTGCGTGTTGTCGTAGTCGAACGATTTGCTGAACGAATCATTGCGTCGGCCACCGACGCCGACGTTGAGCTTGAGGTCGAGCTTCGCGCCCTCCTTCAGTTTCACGATCCAATTCACGTTGTTGCCCACGTTCCAGCCGCTTCCTTCGTTGCGGCCGTAGGAAATTGGGTAAATCGTCGTTTCGCCGAGGAGATATTGCGTGATCCCGTGATTGATCGAAGCGTAGCGGTAATAGTTGAGCGTCGGATTCATCGTCAACGAATCGCCACCGGGTAGCGTCCACGCGAGCGTCGAGTAGAGTCCGCCAAACTTGTTGTTGCCGTCGTTTCCGCTGGTGGTCACACGTTCGAGGACGGGCTTTCCCGCGGGATCGAGCCCCAACGTGCTTCCACGCCCCTGATATCCAAACGTTCCGAGGCCACTGTAGCCTCCGAGTGAATATGCGAGGCTTCCCGCTTTGTCCGCGATATTGAAACTCAGGTTCTGCGACGTGTAGCCGGTGCCGCTGTACCAACTTGCGTTCACCTCGCGCTTCGACACGCTGAACTTCTTCTTCATCACGATGTTCACCGTACCAGCCACCGCCTGCGTGCTGTACTCGGCTGTCGCGGCGCGGATGATTTCGATGCGCTCGACCAGCTCTGGCGACAGGTTGTCAATCGAGAAGCCCGGCGGCGGCCGCTCGCCGTCGATCAGAATTTGCGTGTAACCATTGCCAAGGCCGCGCAAGCGAATCGCGTTGTTCTGCACCGTGACGCCGGGCAAGCGCTTCATCACGTCGAGAATCTGCGTGTCGCCGAACTTGGTGATTTCTTCCGACGTCACGACGATTTTTGTCGCCGTGTCTTCACGACGCTCGTCGTAGGTCTGTGAGCCCGAAATTTCAACTTTATCCACAACTTGTGGCGTGGTCGGCGTCTCGGTCGATTTGCTCGGAGTCGCTGTGGGCGCGGGCGCGGGAGTGGGCGCAGGCGTGGTTTGCGCGAGCGTTGCGCTTGCTGCAAGCATCGCGGCGATTGCGGCGGCGAGGAGCTTTCGCAGCGACGGCGGCCAATCTGGCCGCGCCGAACGCGCGGCACGTTGTGGGAGCGGGCTTGCCCGCGATGGTTCGGAAGCGAATGGCAATCGCGGGCAAGCCCGCTCCCACATCGAATACCGACTCGCTTCCCGTGCTGCCATGGTTCAACCTAAAAAATTACGCGCGTTTCGCGGCGGCTGTGGTTCGAGCGCTCTTGCTGCGCGCAGTTCCCGTCAATACGTGGCTTTGTGCAAATATTTTTCCGAGTTCGGCGATCTCGGCGCGACGTGCGCTCGTCTTGCGGAAGGCAAGCGCAATCGTGCGCGCTGGTCCACGCGGCGTGAAGCGGCGCGCGTAGAGTTTTGAGCCCGAGAGCACACCACCCGCAATCGCAAGCTCGGGAAGCAAGGTGTGGCCCAGCCCACTTGCAACCATCTGCGTCAGCGTGATGAGGCTTGTTGCGGAAAGCTCTCGATTGGTGTGTTGATTTTGAAGGCTGCACGCCGCGATCGCGTGTTCGCGCAGACAGTGACCGTCCTCGAGCAGCAGCAATTGGTCGGCGTCGATTTTTTCGATGGGCAATGGCGATTTCGCCGCGCCCAATTTCGCGTCAGCCGTGACAAACAAAAACTCGTCGTCGAACAGTGGAATCGTGTCAATGCCCGCGGGTAAGTCATACGGCAGCGCAATGAGCGCCGCGTCGAGCGCGCTCGCAAGCAATCGCTCAACGCACCCCGCGGTCAGATCCTCGCGCAAAAAGAGCTTAAGCTTCGGAAACTCACTGCGAATCGTCGGCAACGAAAGCGGCAACGCGAAAGGCGCAATCGTCGGGATCACGCCAAGGCGAAACGAACCCGTCAACGGGTTGCGGGACGAGGCGCAGAGTTCGGACAAATCGTTGGCTTGTGCCAACAAATCACGCGCACGCGCAACCACGGCGTCGCCGATGGCAGTGAACGCAACATGCCGCCGATCGCGCTCAACGAGCACTACATCCAACGTGCTCTCAAGATCACGCAGACTTGCAGATAAGGTGCTCTGCGTAATGAAACACTTCTCCGCGGCGCGCCCAAAGTGGCGCTCCTCATGCAGCGCGATGAGGTAGCGAAGTTGTTGCAGTGAGGGAAGGGCAGCCATGCGCTCATTGTAGGAGCGCCTCGCCGCGACCACGACCTCACGAGCGTCGGGCGCAGCATGCTGCCACCGCTATTTTTTGGCTTTGCGCGCTTTCGGTCTTGACGCTTTTGCGGTTGGTGCGGCCTTAGGCGCATGATCGCCGAGCATCGCATCAAATGCCCGCGCATGCGCACCGACTTTGCCGTGCTCCAGCCACATGAGCGAGGTGACGAGTTTGTCGAACTCGGGTTCGAAGCGGCTGATGATGGCCTCCGGATCGGGGCAGAGTTTTCGGTCCGTGATGAGGCCGAATTGCACGCCGCCCGCGTACGACAGGATCGAGACGCCGACGCCGACGTTTCCACTCTGCGGGACCCAGAACATGTTCTGCACAATCTTGCTACCCGCGAGGTAGAGTGGCTTCGCCGGGCCCGGCACATTGGTCATGACCGCCGAACCTTTGTCGGTTAACAAGTTGAAAGCTTGTCGTTGCACTGCCTTCGGAACGTGACCCAGCACGCCAAGGAGCGCCATGCTCACGACCGCTTGGTAGCCGGTCTTGAGCGCGGCCATGCGACGACGCACATCGAACACGCGCGCGACGGGATTCGCCTCACCGATGGGCAGCTCAAGTCCCACGAGGCCGAATTGATTGCCGAGTTTGTATTCCTTGCCTTTCGGGCGCAGATTGACGGGCACGAATGCGCGCATCAATGCTTCGTCCGCGACTGAGTCGCCCTTGTCCACGAGATAGCTGCGGATTGCCCCGGCGACCGTTGCGAGGAGCACGTCGTTCACTGAGCAGCCCAAGACGTAACCGACGTCCTTGACGTGCGTGAGGTTCAAAGGCTCGCTCCACGCCACGCATTTCACGGTGCCCGTTTTGCCTTTGAGTCGTGTCTTCGAATCGTCGGGCATCGTCGCGAGATAGGCCAACTCTTGTGCGAATCCGGCGATCATCTTCGCCGTGTCCATTGCCTCGGTGGGGTCGTCCGTCCAGCGGTTGTATTTGTCGACTACGGCGTTGCCGATGCGTGCG
>JAKPSO010000189.1 GCA_029571495.1 Pseudomonadota bacterium | reverse complement strand
CCACGCGTATTACCGCGGCGACGTGGGCACGGATCAAGTACGCCTTGTGCCTTGGGGGCAACCGGCAAGCGCGGGTCGAACCCTCGACTCCGAAGGCGTCTGTGCGGAACTCAAGAAGCCCGACGCACGTTTTCGTGAGATGACCGGACGCGGCTTCGACCCGATCTGGCGCTCGCCCGGCGGAAAGACTTCGGCACGCTACTCGGCGATGGCGGCGACTTGCGGCTATCGTCACGTCGGTTGGGCGGACGCGGGGTTTTTGGGTGATGAACTCTCCAGCAAAACCTACCCGAACGAAGCGCTCGTTAACCGCGCCGTGAACAAACTTCGCGACGGTGACATCATGATGGCGCACCTTGGCATTTGGTCGCGAGAGGAGCCGTTTTGGCCCGCGCTGGATCCGCTGATCGGCGCGCTGAAGGCCAAAGGATTTTGCTTCGACACGCTCGCCGCGAAGGCGAAGGCACAACCATGATCGACGCTGTGCAAGAGGCCTACGAAGCGATCATCGCATGGGTGTTCAACGCCTTCGTCAACCCGACACTCTATTCGCTCGGACTCATGAGTTGGTCCGATCGCGCGTATGACGGCACAGCGTTTTTCGTGGCGGGCGTCGTGCAAGTGCTGGCGACCGCCGCGATCTGCATTCCGCTTGAGCGTGCGCAACCGGTACAGCGCATCGGCCAGTCCGCGAACGTTCGTACCGACATCATTTTCACGCTGATCAATAAGCTAGGATTGATGCCGCTTTTCGCGTTCGCAGTGCTGTGGTGGGCCTTGCGGCCGCTCGAGGCACAGGCGCGGATGTGGGGCTACACGCCGTGGTCGCTCGAAGACTTTTGGCCGACGCTCGCGGCAACGCCCGCATTAAGCCTCGTGTTCTATCTCTTAATTTTCGATTGCGCGGAATATTGGCGGCATCGCTTTCAACATCGCTTGGAGTGGTGGTGGCAGCTGCATTCGTTGCATCACGCGCAACAGGACATGACGTTCTGGTCAGACAACCGCAACCACGTGCTCGACACCCTACTCGCGGCGCTGTGGGTCGCGCTCATCGCACTGTTGATCGGGATGCCACCCGAGCACTTTCCGTTTGTGATTTTCGCGCTGAAATTCGTCGAGTCGTTATCGCACGCGAACCTGCGTTGGAACTTCGGGCCGTTGAAATACGTGCTTGTGAGCCCGCAGTTTCATCGCGTGCATCACAGCATCGAGCCGAACCCGAATGGCGCGCAGCAAAGCGCGAACTTTTCGGTGGTTTTCTCATTTTGGGATAAGCTCTTTGGCACCGCAGACTTCAGCGATACCTACCCCGCGACGGGTGTGCGCGATCAGCTCGAAGGTCGTAACTATGGCACTGGATTTTGGGAGACACAATGGCTCGGCTTTTCTCGACTCAAACAGCACTTCTCGCGACACTAGGCGGCGCGATCGTCATCGGCCTGAGCGGCTGCGCGACTGTCGTTCAGGAACAAAAGCGCTCGCTACTTGACCACAAATGCCAAGAGCGCGTCGTTCGCATGTTGAACACCGTGTCGCCCATCGTCGCCGACTCCAATATCCCGCAAAAATTTTGCGGATGCCTCACGAGTAAAGTTGATGTGGTCAAACTCGAAGCCGACGTAGACGCCGTGAAAGACATCGGCCTCAATCCAGAAACGCTGCGCTTCGTCACCGAGTACATCCCGACGATCCGCGCCTGCGCCAAAGAAACGGGCCTTTGGAAGGGGTTGTGACGCGCGGTCACGCGACCTGCGCGTCCAGCGCGCGCCTCTCACACAGTGCTTAACAACTTTGTGACTCTAACGACCGTTCTACTGTCGTTAGCGCCGTTTTTTTGACATCGTCGACAAGCAAATAATTAGAGCTGTAATGACCGCCTGCCCGTCGTTTGTGCGCAAAAGCTGTTAATCGAAAATTCATAACATTCATTTCTACGCCCGATACGAACGGCAATGACTGTGGGAGCGGCGGAAGCCGCGAATGGTGGCTAATCGTGGCTTCCGCCGCTCCCACAGAAATGTTTATCGCCATCTTCGTTGCACATTTAAGTACCCGTAAGGTTTCAACCGACGCATGGAATTCATCGCCCCGCTCATCGATTTTGTTTTGCACGTTGACCGCCATCTGGAGACCTTTGTCTCGCAGTATGGGCCTTGGGTTTATGCGCTTTTGTTTTTGATTGTGTTCGTCGAGACGGGCGTCGTGGTCATGCCGTTTTTGCCGGGCGATTCGTTGCTGTTTGTGGTGGGCACGCTGGCCGGCGCGGGGCTGATGAACTATCCGCTGGCGATGGCGGTGCTGCTGGCGGCGGCGATATTGGGCGATCAGTGCAACTTCGGGATCGGTCGCCACATGGGCCACAAGGTGTTTGCGTGGGAAGACTCGCGCTTCTTCAACAAACGCGCCTTTGACCAAGCGCATGCCTTCTACGAAAAGTATGGTGGCATCACGATTGTGCTCGCGCGATTCATGCCGTTCATTCGCACTTTCGTGCCGTTCGTGGCGGGCGTTGCCGAGATGACGCGCAGTAAGTTCACGATGTACAACGTGCTCGGTGGCGTCATTTGGGTTGTCGGGCTGGTGTCGGCGGGCTACTTCCTCGGGGGTTTGCCGT
>JAKPSO010000179.1 GCA_029571495.1 Pseudomonadota bacterium | reverse complement strand
CAGGATTGTCAAACGGTTGATACAAAACTGTCGTCAGTGGGTGCCCGAGCAGGCGCTGATGGTGTCGCTGCGAGCGGTCGTTGACAAGCTCCTTGGACGCGCCTTCCAGGTGACCGAAAAAAGGGTTGTACCGCAGCTCCTCGTCAAGCCATGCGGCGCCAGTGAGGTTCTCTCCGAGAGCATACTCTTCGGGAAATTCATCCACGGAAACAGCCATCCAGTTCGAGTTCTCATGGCGAACCAGCTCAACTACTTTCCTCAGTTTGCCGGACGTAATGTCCAAGACGAAATAGGCTATACACGCAGCGTTAGTTAAGTCTCCAACATACCTGAGGCCAGCGAGGCTTGATTCTCTTCGACTCGCCGGCGTATTGTGATTGTTCGGCGCGTCGAATTTTTTCAACGCGTTCCACCTCGCACCATCAAGCAACTCTGTCAACCGAAGTGTCGCTACTCGGGCAATCGTCACCGATTCTTCGATAAGCGCCTGCGGTATGGGCTCCCGATTCGAACGACTCAACGCCCAGAGACCGAGACGTTTTCCGCTTAAGCGGATTTCGATATCTAGCCAAACGCAATCCGTAAGAGAAAGTTTTTTCTCCCAAGTGTGCCGGTCACTTCCGGGCACGGCCCCACCACCCGCATCAACCACATAACTTACGCCGAGAAATTCCTCGGTCGCGTGATCCAGCGAAGCCTCGCAAATTGACTCGCCAACAGTCAATGACCCTGCTGATCCGTTGACTGCTCGAAGCGTGTAAAAAAAACGAGTACGTATGGGGCAATAGTTGGTGTCATAGAAGCGAGACGAAGCGAATCCAAGTCGCTCACACGCTTTAACCAACCGATCAACAACGTCGGCTTCGTTCGAAGCGGCCATCAACCCATAGGTTAGTGCAGTGTTCATATCTTGTTTGCCATTAGTAATAATCTATACCGTCGCTCCGAAATTGGCAAATGCGTTCAGTATTACTATTGCGAAAATGTTGGCGACACTGAACGCCCGACGGTATTTCGCGCCGTACCGCAGGTTGCTCGCAGAAACAGGCTACGCGACTGGTCTACTGAGTTGCTGTCGTCATTCCAGCCGCCCCTTTTCCTCGCGCTCGCCGCAAGTGGTCCGGTGTTACACGTCCTCGCACCGAAAGCCGGTTTGTTGGAACGTTATGCGAGCAACTTCCATTGCGAGTTTCGTCACTCGGTTCGCTTGATCGCGCTACAGGCTTAGGCGAAGCATGCATTGGCGTAGTTGCTGTTTCACACTGGCATGGGTTGGGAAGCGAATTTTGGGTTGTGGATTGGCGGCGGGTGACAGACTAGTATTCGCGACCGTGCCCAACAGTCAGCTTTTTGCCGCTTGTTACTGAATGTTTTTGCTCAATGTCGACTTGAGGCTGAAAGTGGCGCGGATAGCTGTCTAGTAGCAGCGCGAGCACAATAGCTGTTACCGTCGACTACACTCTGTGCATCCCCGCTTTGCGCCTTGTGCGCACAAAACCTTCGCGCGATGAAAACCTCGTCTGCTGCTGTGATGCCCTTGTGTTTGGCGATTCTGCGTGAGTCGGCGGTGGGCGTGTGGGTTGAGGGTTTCTTGGGTTCGTTAGCGCGTTCATGGTTCGACAAGCTCACCACGAACGGAATACGCCATGAATAAGCCTCCACAAAACGACGCGGCTCGTCCGGCTCGCTCGCCTGTGCCTCCGCGTGCGGGTGCGGCGGCGGGTGCTGCGCCTACGGGGCCGGCGCTTTCGTTGGTGCAGCGGCGCGCGGGTGAGGCGGTGTTGGCGGTGCTGGCGGGCAACAACGCGGACGCGGCGATTGCTCGGGTGGATACCTCGTCGTTTGATGGCGCGACGCGCGCGGCGTTGACGGATTTGACTTACGGCACTTTGCGCTTTTTGGGCGAGCTGCGCGGCATCGTGCGGCAGTTTGTGCACAGCAAGCCGGAGCCGCTGATCGAGGCG
>JAKPSO010000172.1 GCA_029571495.1 Pseudomonadota bacterium | reverse complement strand
ATTGAAGTTCGGTATTGCGCCAGTGCCTGTGCAGCGCGCCCGCACACTGGCGATTGCGGCGGGAACACGCCAACGCGGCAAAGATGAACCCAACGTTTGGTTTCCCACTGTGACCGCCATGGCACGGGTGCTGTCCGATGAGAACATGGCCTTGCTCAAGGTCATTCGTGAGAGTCATCCAGACTCCATGGACGCCTTAGCCAAGGCGGTCGGGAAACATGCGCCCAACGTGTCGCGGTCGCTGCACACCATGGCCCAATATGGTTTGGTCAAGCTCACCAAGCATGGCCGAACGGTCATTCCGCAGGCTACATCCGAGAGGGTTACTGTTGATTTTTCCTGGGGTGGCTGACATTACATCGCTGAATCAAGCGATTTCAGCAAATATCGTGTCACTCTTTCATTGGGGAAATCCGCTCGTTTTACCTTTTCGAGGGGATGGGCTCATTTAGCCTACTTCGACGGGCTGCTGTTCATGACGACCAATCGACCCGATGACATAGACGACGCGTTCATTTCGCGCTGCGCGGCTGTGATTGACTACGACGCGCCCTCAAAGGAGGACGCAGCGCGCATTTGGCAAGTGATGTCGATTCAGTTCGATTCGCCTATCTCTGACGCGCTGAGGGCCAGTCTCTTGGAACTCTTTCCAAAAATCGCACCGCGCGACATCAAGATGCTGTTTCGCCTAGCGCTACGCTACGCGAGAACACGCGGCGAGGCTCTCACGATTGAGACGTTTCGCACATGCGCCATGTTTCGCGCCATCGCGATGAAGGAAGTTGCGGGCACCTGCAACTCGCCTTGACGCCACAGAAAGCTGTGCGACGATGGCAAGACCTAAACCTTCAACGCCACATAGGTGGCACTTGCATCCCTACGCTCTATGCTCGACACGCCTTGCAAACCCTCCCCTTGCGTACTTCGCTTTTCACCTCTGGACCGGTTACAAATCAACTCACGTGCAACGCTTCGCGATGCAACGATCGGGGCGTCCGACCGCACCGTGCCGTGGTGGTATTTTCAGCGGACGCTCGGAGCAAACCTCATTGAAGTGCGCACGCCATCGGGTACGCCCGCGAGCATCGACGTGGCGGATGTGTGCAACTACGCACCCGGTCGATGTGTGCACGTCCGCGCAATGCCCTCAGGTCGGTTTACGCAGTGGCTGAGCCTTTCTCCCAACGCGCGCGACAGCGTGCGTGCGGATCCGACTGAATATGAAAAATTCTTCGCGCCCGCGCGTGTGATCTACGTCAGTGCCGATCGATGGCAAAACCTAGAAGCGGCCGTCGTGTTTGATGATCCCATGCTCAAAGCGACTACGTACGCGCCGATCCACTCAGGCGATCACGCCTTGTTAAAGCAGTCCGCGCGGCGAAGTGTGATGCCTGTCATGCGCTTTCGACGGGGCGGCAACTTGTCGGTGACTGATCCGTACGAGCGCGCTGAGCGCACCGCAGCTCGCGACGTACGCGCGTTCATCGCGGCGGCTGTTTACGCACGGGCGACCGGTAGCGCGGCCCAGTCGGTCGTGTAATGCGGCGTTCTCCGTTCTTGCTTCATTTCCCAGCTCCGAATTTGTCGCTGTGTGCCGGCGCTCGCAAATCGTAACGACCCTTTTCCGTAGCGGTTGTTAATCGCATCTAGCGTCGCCATCAACGCCGGCGTGCTCCTGTCTTCGTGCGTCGGTTCTAAGCCCAGCTCTCCCTGCTCGACGTGACTATCTTGAAGATCCAGCAGCATGACGCCAGCCTTCGCAAAACGGTAACCCGGTCGAAAGATCGCGCGCAAGCCACGGAGCGCGCTTGCAATAATCTCCGCTGTGTTCGCGCTAGGCCGAAGCAGCGGAACGACCGTGCCTTGCGAGTACTGCTTGTCCTGTTTACGAAAAGGACTGGTGTGAATGAACACATAGACCTGTCCCGCGCGGCTCTCCTGCGCGCGCAGCTTTTCTGAGGCGCGGGTCGCAAATTCCGTCACTGCTTGCACGAGACCGTTGAATTCGGTCACAGGCGCGCCGAACGAGCGCGTGCACGCGATTTCCTTCTTGGAGGCTGCTACAGGCGACAAAGGGATGCACGATTGCCCTTGCAATTCGCGAACGGTGCGTTCCACCACGACCGACCAGCGACGTCTCACCGTTGCGGGATCCATGCGCGTGGCCTGCAGAACGTTCGCGATCCCTGCATCACGCAACTGCGCGCTGATACGTGGCCCAAAACCCCACACTTCACTCACGTCGGTTGCCGCCAAGACCGCATCCAAATCAGAGCTAGGCAACGCTGAGAGGTTGCACACGCGGGCTAGATCCTTCGGGTAGGAACCCGGCTTGCGATCAGCGCTCTTAGCCACATGATTAGCCAGCTTCGCGAGCGTCTTGGTCGCCCCAATGCCGACGCCGCACGGTATGCCGATCCACTGCAAGATGCGCTCGCGCACTGCATGTCCACGGCGCACCAGATCGCAGTGCATGTGAGCCACGTCGTTAAAGCTCTCATCAATGCTGTAAATCTCCTGATGCGGTCCCAAGCCCGCGGCGATCGCGTGCATGCGATTAGACAGGTCACCGTAAAGCGTGAAATTGGCAGAGAGCGCGATCACACCAGCGTCCGGCCACTCGTCGCGGATTTGGAACCACGGATGTCCCATTCGAATCCCCAACGCCTTGGCTTCGTTGGATCTGGCAATCGCGCAGCCGTCGTTGTTCGAGAGGACAACGACGGGCCGGTTGAGTAATGATGGCCGAAAACTTCGCTCACACGAGACGTAAAAATTGTTCCCATCGACGAGTGCGTACATGCAGGGGCTTGCTACGGAAGGTGGCGGGTGATCGATGCCCGAACCACGCCCGTAATGGTGAGTTGTTGTCCCTCGCGAAACGTAATCTCCGGAAACGTGGGATTTCCCGGTACGAGCTTCACACGGCCGCCGCGCTGGTAGAGCTGCTTAACGGTGAAATCGCCGTCGACTTGGGCCACTACGATCATCCCGTGCTTCGGCGCTACGGCTCGATCAACCACCAATATGTCGCCGTCGTGGATTCCGAAAGAGATCATTGATTCACCCGAGACTTGCCACATGAAGGTGGCCAGAGGATGTACGACGAGTAGTTCGTTAAGGTCGTGGCGCTTGACGTTAAAGTCGTCGGCGGGGGACGGAAACCCAGCGGCGAGCTTGCCCTCAACAAACGGAAGTAGCTGCGCGGGAAGGGTCGGCACGGTAGGTACGCTGGCAGTCGAATGAATACTGTTCATAGATACAGTATAGATGCCGTTGAGCGAATGGGCTGCCATGCGCCCGTGATTCACATCAAGCCCAAGAGTTCAGCTTTACGTTTGAAACGTCCTCTGTACGGTACTTCCCAGCATATTGGTGCATAAGTCGATATGCGACAAAAGTTTGGTTGCGCCCTATGTTTTACGTGCGTTCCACCGAATAAGCTGTTGTTAATGGCTTCGGGCCGACTTTTCTTATCTGTTGCGCCTCACGACTCTGCTTTGAAGAATATCGACTTGCGAACATTCTCTGCTCAATTCCATACAGAGCTGGGATCTACGCAAAAAGCTGTACGCAAAGCGCATCGCGTGGCGAAAGCGCAGGGCTGAGACAGCAACAACGAACAAGCGAACCCTTACTGGGTGACGACGAAGAATTTCAGCTGCTGGTGTTCCACAAATGGCGCATCCGCTACAAATAGCACCAAAAACAACAACGCCTAAAAATTAGGCATCTTCTAACCTATTGATATTGCAGTGCTTATTTTGGCCAAGCGCCACAAATAGCACGAAAAACAAGATCGCCCCGAAAAACAACTACACCCGTCCATGCGTCGACGTCGTAAATGCGACAAGCCGTTTCTTTCCACGTGGCATAAATAAAAAACGCAAATATGTATTACAATACTGCAACTATATTTGTAACGCGCATTCCGTACGTGAGGCAATGACCATGCATGCCACCACACTTTCATTCCGAGCAGGCGACGACTTCGCAAAACAAACGCGCGCGCTGGCCAACAGCCTTGGACTGAAAAGTTCGGACTATATACGCCAAGCGGTTCTCGAGAAGAACGAGCGTGAGATGGCGCAACGCATTGCAGCGCTTTCCAGAAAGCTCTCCGCCGAACACCACACCATCAACGAATCGGTTGAGGGCTCGCTCGCAGATGGCCTCGATTAAAGTCTTGCGCGGACAAATCTGGGAGGTCGATCTCGATCCGCAATCCCATAAAGAAGAGCCTGGAAAACGCAATCGACCTGCCCTAGTGATTCAGACCGATCTGTTGAACAACGCTGGGCACCAGACGACCATCGTGGTCGTGGGTACCACTCAGGTGAGGCGTGATCAAGACTACTTTCCGCTTCGCATCGCCTTGGTCAATCAGCCGGGGCTGCCGCAGGAAACTGACTTGCTCATTGATCAAATTCGCGCCATCTCCAATAAGCGATTCATGGGCGCGCAGCCAATTGCAACGCTGGGCACAAACCACCTAAAGCGCGTCGAAGAAGCCCTAAAACTGCTCGTGGGCCGCTAGACGGATTATTAGGCGGTTCCGGCATGGAGCCCCTAGCACGGGTCACCACAGAAAACAGATTCCAAAGTACGTTAAGCCGTAGTTAGACTAGCACGGCATTACTGGGTGGCCACGAATATCAGCCGCAGGTGTTCCAACATTGGCGCGTCCCCTACAGGTGGCACGAAAAACTGGATCACCACTACTTCACAGCACCGATTTTCGTAAGACGACATGTAACCAATGCAGGGCCAACGTGTTGCTTTCTGGGCGCGGCTCGATGAGACGCCCACGACCTACCAGAATTGGTGGGATTGTCCGCCGCGAAATATGGCATAGTTTGAACGTCGCCGAGGCGCGCGCCAACGAAAGTGCGAGCATCAAGGCAAATCGAGGGTATCTACGAGCTTCACTTATCGCGCGCGTACGCAATCATCGCCCAACACGTGGAGCTCTAGCAACGCCATGGCAAACTCTTTACGATCAAAGCAACCGTGCGTTGACCAGCCTTAAGGAGCGATAACATGCAATCAGTCAATCTCACGAGGCGTAGATTTTGCGCTACGCTCTCGTCAACTGCACTCCTATCGCACGCGACTTTCGCTGTTGACACAAATGTCGACCACACACCCCAAGTCACCCCGATCTCCCAAGGGAATTCCAACCTCTGCTGGCTCGCGACGTCTACGATGCTGCTCTCGTGGAAGCGCAAGAAAGCCCTCTCGATGGCGGATGTTGCGACGGAGCTAGGATCTCCATTCGCGACGCTGCACGCAGAAGGCCTCAACAACCCATCAAGAGGAGGTTTACCATTCCCGTTAGTGAAAGAGCTTGCCAGTCGGCTCTGGTTTACGGCGGAGGGACTGCAATCGTTTACGACGACGTGGTGGATATCGAGAATTGGCGCCGGGCCGTTATTCGTAGGCGGCTACGAGAAAAACGACTCCATGGGTCATGTATTGCTAGTTACCGGAATACAGGGCAACAAATCCGACATCGCATCGCTGCAAGTTTCCTTGATCAATCCCAACAGCGGCAAAGCCGAGAAACGCGGGTTTCGCGCGTTCATTGAATTCTACGAAGCGCTTGCCGGCAGTGCGACACAGGGCAGGGTGCCGCAAATACTTTACTAAGCAAAGTTATTGGCAACTATGTTAGACACGAGGTAACGATGCAACTCAAGCTTCAAAATGGGCACATTGCGGTTGCCTTTGTCGTCGTCACGGCGTTCGCGGTACGAACAGTTTTTGCGCAGGCCCAGTCGAGCGCAAATTCAGTGCTCGGAGCGATGTCGGATGAACCCGCAAAAATTGTCTCGATTGATGGCCAGCAAGTGAAGGTCTTCAAGTCTGCGAGATACAAACTTGACACTCAAAGAAATCCAAATTCGGGCGTTTGGTATTACTCCGTACCGCCACAGATCAGCAGGGACGCTAGTGGAAACATCGACGCGCGAGTCTTTCCTTCTCTCGCAAGTGCGGGCGAGAGTGTCCTTCAAATCCGTCTAGCGCCGCCGACGATCGATGTGTCGAAATTGCTCGCTGCAGTGAAGCAAAATCAGATCGATCCGTACGCGATAAGTGCTTCCAAAAATTTATTACCGCTATACCTGTACAGCATGGAGTTCGGTCTCCTTGACGCGACCGCGTCATTGATCAATCGAGAGAATCCCACACCGTTCGTAGACCCAATCGACATAAAGTTTCGCCTCCCGTCGTCCCAAGCGCAAGCTGCACTCACCGCGCTCAAACAAGGGGCATCGCTGCAAGTCACTTACACAACACTCGTAAAGTTGAGCACGCTTGACGAAACAACTATTAAATGGAATGCGATTACTAAGACCAACACTTTTCGCCGTTACTTCGGGCCGTCGGGGCCTGACTTTATAACCGCCGCGCAGACGATGAACATTGTGTCCGATGTGCTGTCCGAGCTGAAGGTATCGCACTGGATTGAGCGCGAGCAAGGCGGCGCGCACGACGTTGACTATGCCGAATACACTAAAAAACTAGTAGACCGCTTTCTTACAAATAAAGAACGAAGAGAAATCGACCTTGCGAAATGGCTCGATACGCAACGATTCCAAGTCCCTGTCGACAAATTTCAGTCGCTGGTTGACGAGACCCGCAAAGTCGCGATCGACGCAAAACAATTGAACAACGCTGAGTGGTGCAAAAAGTACAGTGACGAACTCAAGCAGCACGAGGAGACCGCGCAGGAGCGGTCAAAGGGTGCGGGAGGAGCGTTCAATTTTAGCTACGGACCGCTTAGCTTCGGCGCGTCTGGCAATGAAAGCAGTACGTCGAGCTCGCGCAAGTCGCAAATCGAAAAAGCTCGCAAATCAGAAGACTGCGGGAAAAATCTCGTTGAACGAACCTTCAAATACGACTTCGACGGCGTGAAGTACGTTCCAAAATCCATTTACGTCTACGAGAAAAACAAAGCTGCAGGTACCCTGTCCGACAGCGAAGACTTCTTAGTTTACAGAACGACGCAGCGCATTGGGAGAGACGAATGGTCAGTAAGAGCAAAGTGACATTACTAGGGGCCCGCGCAGGCACCGTGCTTTTGACTCTGTGTGTCATTTTATTCGGGGAGGCGCACGCCCAATCGAATTGCCTCGGCATAAGTGCCTCGGGAGCGCGTGAATTGACCGCCGCGATTGCGACAAAGATAAAGAACTTAGAAAGCAATGGCGCGACCGTGAGAGAAAAGCCGTCTGTATTGCTTGTTTTTAGGGGTGATTGGAAGCCAATCATTTCGCAGTCGATACGAGCGAAGCATCGCGACGATATCGGCGTCCTAGAGGACGCGGGTTGCGTTGATAGAGAAGATATCGAGAGCAACATTCGCTCGTCAAGTGTGCCGAATTTACGATTCACCAGTGCGACTTCAGATAAGTTCAGCGAGGAAGTGCTTAAGCGCATAAGGCAGATTGGCCCGGACCAAATGGATCCCGTGACCGCTAACGCATTTAGGGCGGTTGACGTGAACTACGTTGTCTCGATAAAAGGAGCCGCTTCACCAGTTGAATACAAGTGCACGTTCAACTATCAGTTTGTGTTCCAGTTTGACGTGCATTCGTCCGAAACTCGAGAAGTTGTGAGCGGTCGCTTGACTGCAAACGGCAATTATCAACAGCCTTCCAAGTACCTCAATATCTCCTCCAAAACGACTGGACCTCGAGGCGCGCTGATAACGTCGCTGTCGACCGCCCCCATTTGTATCGGCAAGACGGAAATCACATTAGAGGGCAGTGTTCTCGATCCGAGCTGGGAAGAAGAGATTAAGTGCATTGCGCCAGGAAGTAAACACCTGATTCGCCACGCGCTTTCTGAGCCGGTTGTCGGTAACGGCTATTTCGAACTGAAGTCCGCGTGCGACAAGTTTTTTATGAGCGAATTTCCGCTAGCGGCAAGTTTTCCAGCAACGGGGGCTGGATCGACCTCAGGAACGAGCCAGCCGTCCGGGTTTCCACCTTCAGGAGGTCTACCCAGCGGAACCGTTATCCTGCCGTGCGGCTGTCACGGCGGTGCGATCTTC
>JAKPSO010000169.1 GCA_029571495.1 Pseudomonadota bacterium | reverse complement strand
CATTGCGCACCGCCAATGCCCGAAACGGATGTGGCTAGAGATTCATCGCCCGGAATTGCGCGAAGACGACGCGGCGTCCGTCTCTGGTTTTGCTGCGGGACACGACGCGGGGACGATTGCACGAGGCCTTTACGACCCAAGGCCAGAACGTATTGTGATTGAACCGCATTTCATTGGTTTTGAGACCGCGTTTTCGCTCACCACCAAGCTGTTAGCTGGAAAATCCCCGTTTTTCGAAGCCGGTTTTCGCGCAGACGGCGTGCTGGCGTTTGCTGACGTCATGTTGCCGCTGGGCCGTGGCGCGTGGAAGATGGTCGAAGTGAAATCGTCGACTTCGGTCAAGCCGTATCACTTAGAAGATGCGGCGATACAGCACTACGTTGCCACGCAAGCGGGCGTGAAGCTCCAGGCCGTAGCACTCGCGCACATTGATTCAACCTGGGTCTATCCGGGCGATGGCAACTACGCGGGATTGCTGGTGGAAACTGATGTCACCCGCGAAGTAGCTTCTCGCGCCGACGAAGTGAGCGGATGGATTCTTGACGGGCAGATCACGGCCATGCGCCGAATTGAGCCCGACATACAAACAGGCACGCACTGCGCCGATACCTTTGCATGCGGTTTTATCGACTACTGCCGCGCGCAAGAGCCGCAGACGGCGCACCCGATTGCGTGGTTACCGCGAGTTCAGACCAAGGCGCTCAAGGCGCACTTGAATAATTCTGATGTAACCGAGCTCAGTCAAGTGCCTGACGATCTACTAAACGCCACACAACAACGCGTCAAGACGGCCACCCTAAGCGGTAAAAGTTTCTTCGACGCGAAAGGTGCGGCGATTGCGCTAAAGCGACACAAACTACCCGCTTACTTTCTAGACTTCGAAACCATCAATCCGGCCGTGCCGCTCTGGGCGGGCACACGACCGTATCAACAGATCGCCTTTCAGTTTTCCTGCCATCGGCAATCGCGCACCGGCGTGCTTGAGCATCGCGAATATTTACACACGAGCGGCGACGACCCGTCAGCCTCGTTCGTCGCATCGTTGCTGGCGGCGTGTGATGCCGCAACGTCGGCGGCGCCCATCTTTGTCTACAACCAAGGCTTCGAAAGCGCGCGAATCAAAGAACTCGCGGCGCGATTTCCGCGCCAACGCAAAGCGCTTTTGTCGCTCGTGGATCGGCTAGTCGATTTGCTTCCCATCGTGCAAGCGAACTACTACCACCCGTCACAGAAAGGCAGTTGGAGTATCAAATGCGTATTGCCCGCGCTAGTGCCCGAGCTCACCTACGACGCGCTCGATGAAGTGCAAGACGGTGGCGCTGCACAACAAGCGTTTCTTGAAATCATCGGCCCCGAAACAAGCGAACAACGAAAAGCGCAACGCGCCGCGCAACTCAGAGAATATTGCAAGCTCGACACACTTGCGATGGTGCGTGTACGCGAGGCCTTGCTATCGAAAGGCGCGAAGTAACACTGCCTCGCCACTCAAGCCGTTCGTGGTGAGTCCTGAGCGTGACGAAGGATCGAACCATGAACAACT
>JAKPSO010000154.1 GCA_029571495.1 Pseudomonadota bacterium | reverse complement strand
CCAACCCGGCTGCGGGACGTACAGCGAGCGCTGGCGCAATCCGCGGTAGAGCCACCACGCGTTGAGCACCGCGCCAAGACTCGTCGACAACGCGAGCGCTGCGTGCCGAAGCTCTTTCGGGAAGACCGCGAACACAAAGAGTACGTTGAACAACTGCGACAAGATCAACACGCGCACCGCGATCTTGACGGGCGTTGCCGTGTCTTGCTGCGCGTAAAAAGCGGGGGCCAAAATCTTGATCCATACGAGTGCCACAATGCCGACGGCGTAGGCGGCGACCGCTGGGCCAGTTTGCAATGAATCGGAAGCACTAAAGGCCCCTCGCTGCAAGAGCGTGGCGATCATTGGCGTCGCCAGAATGCTCATTACCGCCATCGCCGGCAGCGTGGCGATCAGCGCAAAGCGCATGCCGTAGTCCAACAGTTCGCCGTAGCCGCGCGTGTTTTTTTCGTTGCGCAACTGTCCGAGCGCCGGAAGAATGACCGTACCAATCGCGACGCCGAGCATCGCAGTCGGCAGTTCCATGATGCGTCCGGCCTTATTCAGCCAACTCACCGCGCCATCGCCAAAGTACGACGCGTAGTTGCTGTTGAGTAGCTGGCTGAGCTGCGCAACCGATACGCCCAAAATGGCTGGCGCCATCGTTTTGAGCATGCGTTGCACGCCCTCGTCGCGAAAGTGAAAGTCCCAGCGCGGAAACATGCCCACTTGCAAAAGCGGCCAAAGTTGCAGGGCAAGCTGAGCGACGCCGCCGGCCAACACGCCCCAAGCCAACGCCATGATCGGCTTGTCGAAGTACGGCGCAGCCCACAGCGCCGCGCCGATCATGCACACGTTGAGCAGCACGGGCGTAAAGGCCGGGATAGCGAATCGCTTCCAGATATTCATGACGCCACCAGCGAGTGCCGTTAGCGAAATGAATAGGAGGTAAGGAAACATGATTTGCAGCATCTGCGTTGCAAGCAGCGTTTTTCCCGGCGTTTTTTCGAAGCCCGATGCGAAAAGCGGGATTAGCCAAGGCGCGGCGGCGATGCCGAGCGCGGTTACGACCAGTAGCGCGACGAGTTGCAAGGTCGCCACTCGATTGACGAGTTGGTGAGTGGCCGCTTCCCCGCGTTGGCCCCTGTACTCTGCGATCAGCGGCACAAATGCCTGCGCAAACGCGCCTTCTGCGAAGAGCCTGCGCATCATGTTCGGAAGCAGGAAGGCGATTTCGAACGCGTCGTTGGCCGCGCCCGCACCGAACACCTTGGCGGTGATGATTTCACGCGCCAAGCCCGCCACGCGCGACAGCGAGGTCATAGCGGAAACGCTAAGGATGGATTTGAAAAGGCTCACGGCTTGCAGGCGGCAGAAATTCCCCGTAGAATAGCTGGTTCACCGAATTCGTTACTAGAGAAAAGATTTTCTGCCATGGCAAATAGCGCACAAGCAAAAAAGCGAGCCCGTCAAAACGATAAACAGCGCGCCCACAACGCAGCGCTTCGCACCCAACTGCGCACCGCAGTCAAGAAAGTGCAAAAAGCCGTCCTCGCGGGCGATCAAAGCGCTGCTCAAAAGCAGATGCAAGAATCGCAATCCGTGATCGACCGCATCGCCGACAAGAAAATCGTTCACAAGAACTTGGCTTCCCGCGTGAAGAGCAACCTCGTTCGTGCCGTTAAGGGCATGGGCGAAAAGAAAGCTGCGTAGGCTTTAGTTTCGAACTCGGTTGTGAAAAAGGCCCTTTGGGGCCTTTTTTGTTGTCTGCGATTTAGTGTATTGCGCGCCCCCGAGGGGCTTTCAACGCAAAAAGCCGCCGTCCGCTCGGATCATCGTGAGATCGACAAAATCGGCCCCGTCGTGCTTGCCAGCTACGTAACGCACGTCGTAGCCGCCCAGATCGATGCGGTTCATGCGCTCGAGCGCGGCGGTCAAACGCTCGCGTGTCGGCCGCGCGCCGGCCTTGCGCAAGCCCTCCACGAGCAGGCGAGCGCTCACATAGCCCTCCATACTTGAAAAACCGAACGGTTCATTCGGATGTGCTGCGCGCAAGTCGTCCTGATAGTCACGCTGGATCGGCGTTGAACGCGCCCAGGGATACGGGGAAATTTGCGACATCACCACTCCCGCCGCACCCTTTCCCATTGCTTTGGCCAATTGCTCGCCGCCGGAGTTGACTGCCAAAAAGGTGGCGTCAGACCCAAGCGCGCGCATCGCTTTCAACAGCTCTGCATACGTCGCGTAGCCGCCGTGATTGAGCACACAATCTGCCTTCGCGCGCTGTATCTGCTTGGCGAGATTGCCGACGTCGGGCTTTCCCTGCTGGGCAATCGCAGCAACTAAAGACACGCCGTGCTCCTTCGCGAGACGTGTCACGTTGGCCAGATGCAGCCGCCCCGTTTCACTATCGGAATGCACGAACGCCAAGCGCGTGAGACCGTGTTGCGCTGCGTGCTTAATCAACGCGTCAAACTCGGTGACGTGCGGCGCACGAACGGTGAACACGTATGGGTTAAACGGCTCGCGCAGTTGTGGCGACCCCGCCATACACGCAACGAGTGGAATCTTGAGTTCAGCCACCACTGGCAACAGCGCGGTGCACGGTCCGCCCTCAATAGAACCGAACAATGCGATAACGCCTTGTCCGGCCAATTGGCGGGCGTTTTCAACGGTACGTTTGCTGTCCCCGGCGTCATCGACCACGACTACGCGAATGCGCTCGCCGTTGACGCCGCCTGCGGCGTTCACGCGATCAAAATAGGCCTGCGCCCCCTTCACAATTGCGGTGCCAAATGGCGCCAGGGAACCGCTCGTTGGTAACGTTTGACCCACCACTATTTCCGAATAAACGGGCAGCGACGCAGCGCCTATCGCCATAGCGGCCAAGAAGTGACGAACCTTACGATGCAGCATGTGGCCTCCAATGCCAACGGGTGGCGAATTGCGACGGAGAGCGAATGGCGCGTACGATCAACGACAAACAGTTCTAATTAGAACCAATCGTATAGAGGCGCAAGCGCAAGTCAAGCGGAGTAACGCTTAACAGAGGATCGAGAGGGGGGAAAAATACCGGCGTGCCGGGGCGGAATGCGTAGCGTCGAGCGACAACGCGCTCAATAGTCTTCGTTTCGTGCCGGCGTCGGCGGCGCTT
>JAKPSO010000152.1 GCA_029571495.1 Pseudomonadota bacterium | reverse complement strand
GGCCGATTACAAGCTGGAGCACATGGTGCGCGCCTTGAACCGAGAGGCCGCGAAGCTTGCGCGCGAGTGCTGCGCGGAGTGGTCGAAGAAAACACCAAACAAACCGCGTTTTGTCGCGGGCGCGCTTGGCCCAACGAATCGCACCGCAAGCATTTCTCCAGACGTCAACGACGCTTCCAAACGTAACGTGAGCTTCGACGAATTGGTCACGGCGTATACCGAGCAAATCGAAGGTTTGATGGACGGCGGCGTTGATCTCATCCTCGTTGAAACCATTTTCGACACGCTAAACGCCAAGGCTGCGCTGTTTGCGTACTCAAGTGTCTTTGAGAACGAAAGCGACCCACCGCCGCTGATGATCTCCGGCACGATCACCGACAACTCGGGCCGCACTCTGTCCGGCCAAACGGTGGCCGCGTTTTGGAACAGCGTGCGCCACGCGCGTCCGTTGTCGGTGGGCATCAACTGCGCCCTCGGGGCCGTGGCGATGCGTCCGCATATCGAAGAGCTCGCGAAGATTGCACCGGAGACGTTCATCAGCGTGTACCCCAACGCCGGTCTGCCGAACCCGCTTTCAGAGACAGGCTACGACGAAACGCCTGCGATGACCTCGGGGTTCCTCAAGGAATTTGCGCAAAGCGGCCTCGTCAACATCGTGGGTGGCTGCTGTGGCACCACGCCGAGCCATATCGCCGCAATCGCACAAGCGGTGGTAAAGGTGTCGCCGCGCGGCGTCACGCAGTAGTCGGCTAGGGGCTCGCCTGGCCCGCCAGGTCCTCCAAAATCGGACAGTCTGGCCGATGGTCGCCGTGGCAGCAGTGGATCAGTTGCGACAGCGTTTTTTGCATGGCGAGCATCGCCTCGACACGTCTTGCGAGTTCGTCGGCGTGCGCCTGCGCGATGCGTTTTACGCTCTCGCTCGTACGACGGCGATTTCGCCACAGGCTCACAAGCTCCGCGATCTCGGCCATCGAAAATCCTAAGTCGCGCGAGCGCTTGATGAATTGCAAAGTGTGCACGTCGCGGGCGCTGTATTGCCGATAGCCGTTAGCCCGTCGCGCGACGCTCGGGAGCAAGCCAAGCGACTCGTAGTGGCGCACCATCTTCGCGCTCACGCCCGAGCGCTTCGCGGCCTCGCCGATGGTGAGCGCTTCTAATGCATCAGCCACAGGAGCATTTGCCGCCGCAGCCACCCGCTTTCTTCGCGGTGTAGCCTTCTTCGGCGATCGCTGCGGTGAGGACGTCGGCCGCCGCCGAGCTTTCGACGTCAACGCGATCATTGGCGCGGTCGATAGTGACGGTGGCTTGTGAGTCAATATTTTTGATGGCCCGAGTGACGGTGGCTTCGCAGTGGCCGCAGGTCATGCCTTGGACGGTGAGTGTGTGTTGCATTGAGTTTCCTTCTTCAGTCCTGAAAAAACGTCGGATGACGTTGATCGCAAGACTAATTCTGAACCTTACCATGATGGTAAGGTCAAGTGTCGCGAGCCACTGATAGCTTGATGCTGGTCAATAGAATTGGGCGGTAACACTTGACCTTGCCATGAGGTAAAGGTTTAGGCTGCACAACTATGAACACTCAAGTTACGAGCGCGGGCGTTGCCGATCCACCAAACACGCTGACAGATGACATTTCTATTGGTGGCATGACTTGCGCATCGTGCGTCATGCGCGTGGAGCGAGCGTTGAAGAAGCAGCCGGGCGTGCAGGCTGCGACGGTAAATCTTGCGACAGAATCGGCACGCGTCACGTTTGATCCGTCGGTGATCAACGATGGCCGCTTGCGCCGTGCGGTGCGCGATGCCGGCTACGAGCCGCGCACGGCCGCGCAGGCAGACGACGCCGACTCCGCCTCGCCGTGGGCTGGGTTCATGCCGGTTGCGATCGGGCTCGCGCTCTCTGCGCCGCTGGTATTGCCGATGGTCGGTGACTTGTTCGGCAAGCACTGGATGCTGCCGGCTTGGATTCAGTTTTTGCTTGCCACACCGGTGCAATTTATTCTCGGCGCACGGTTCTACAAAGCGGCGTGGGGCGCACTCAAGGCCATTTCGGGCAACATGGATTTGCTCGTCGCGATCGGCACCAGCGCGGGTTGGGGCTTGTCGATGTGGTTGTGGCTCACGGCGGAGCCGGGGGCGATGGCGCACCTCTACTTCGAAGGTTCGGCACTGGTGGTGACGCTCGTGTTGCTGGGCAAGTGGCTGGAGGCGCGCGCCAAACGACAAACGACGACTGCGATTCGCGCGCTACATGCTTTGCGGCCGGAGATCGCGCACGTGATTGCAAAATCGGGCGCGGAATCGGACGTGCCTGTGGTCGAATTGGTCAAAGGTGACACGCTGGCGGTTCGGCCCGGCGAGCGCTTTGCGGCGGATGGCGTCGTGGTTGAAGGTCGCACCCAAGTCGATGAGTCGATGCTCACCGGCGAACCCCTGCCAGTCGAGAAGAACAATGGCGACAAGCTCACGGCGGGCAGCATCAACGGCGACGGGCGCGTGTTGATGCGCGTCACGGCCACCGGCAGCGAAACTGTCCTTGCTCACATCATTCGGCTCGTCGAAGACGCGCAGGTGGCCAAAGCACCGATCCAGCGGTTAGTCGACCAAGTCGCCGCAGTGTTTGTGCCAGTCGTATTGGTACTCGCGTTGATCACGTTAGTCGGTTGGTGGTGGGCGCGCGGTAGCGGGGAGCTGGCGTTGATCCACGCGGTCGCCGTGCTCGTCATCGCTTGCCCCTGTGCGCTCGGGCTTGCCACGCCTGCCGCGATCATGGCGGGTACCGGTGTGGCGGCGAAGCAAGGCATTTTGATCAAGGACGTGCAAGCGCTTGAGCTGGCGCACAAAGTGGACGTAGTGGCGTTTGATAAGACCGGCACGCTCACCGTGGGGCAACCGCGCTTAACGAAGCTCGTCGCCGCACCGGGCACAACCGACGATGAATTGCTGAGCCACGCTGCCGCGGTGCAGCGCGGCAGTGAACACCCGTTGGCGCGTGCTGTGGTCGCGGCGGCCGATGCACGGGCGTTGGCGGCGGTTCCTATTGCGCAGAACACGCATGCCGTGCCCGGTCGTGGCACAGAGGGCACCGTGGGCGAAGCCGATTGGTTAATCGGAAGTTTGCGTTGGATGCAGGACATCGGCGTTTCCTTAGGAACGCTTACTGACCAGGCCGCGCAATTGCAGGCAGACGGCGCAACCGTCTCGGCAGTGGCGAAAAGCACTGCCGGTCGGTTGCAACTTTGCGGGCTGCTCGCGTTCGGCGACGAGCCGAAGGCGGGCGCGAAGGAAGCGCTGCAAGCGTTGCGTGAACGTGGTGCGCGCATTGTGATGATCTCCGGCGACAACCGTGGCGCGGCGCTGGCGATGGCGCGGCGGTTGGGTTTGCAGGACGATGAGGTGATGGCCGACGTGTTGCCCGGTGACAAGGCTGCGGCAGTGAACACGCTTAAGCACGACGCCGACGGCAAGACTCACACAGTGGCGATGGTGGGCGATGGTGTGAACGACGCTCCAGCGCTCGCAGCGGCGGACGTCGGCATCGCGATGGGTACAGGCACCGACGTTGCCATGCACGCGGCCGCGATCACGCTGATGCGCGGCGACGTTTCGTTGGTGGCAGACGCGCTCGAGATATCCAAGCGCACCGTCGCCAAAATTCGGCAAAACCTATTCTGGGCGTTTGCATACAACGCGGCGGGGATTCCGCTCGCGGCGTTCGGCTACCTGAGCCCAGTGGTGGCCGGAGCTGCGATGGCGATGAGCTCGGTGAGTGTGATGACCAACGCACTGCTGTTGAAGCGGTGGCGTGGGAATTGAGTGCGTCGCTTCTCTGCGACGAATGTCTGAGTTTCAGCGAAATTTCCGTAATACGATCTGAGTCTTGGCAAATTTCCTCGGCTTGGCACGTGATGATTAAGGCACTTGACCGACCGTTGTAGATCATCCCGCTGCCTGTGAGCACACACTCTGGACAACAGGATAAGGAACATGAATTTCCTCCACCGCATAGAGCGGCTCTTGGGCGCCGTACTCGCAGCGTTTCTCTGGAGCCACGCCGTCGCCGTTCCGTCGACTTTTGAGGGCACCGGCGTGGGCCTGATAACCGATGGAAATAGTTTCACGCCGAGGATCGTTTCATTTGCCGTGAACAGTATGGGCGCTCCGTTGACCGACGTTCGCGTGACCATGACGTTTTCGCCTAGACACCCATTTTCGGGAGACCTCTCCGCAATA
>JAKPSO010000123.1 GCA_029571495.1 Pseudomonadota bacterium | reverse complement strand
AAGTCAAGCGCGTGCATGCAGCGTTTAGCACAGCCTTCGCGGCGAACGAAGTGAAAGAGGCCATGAACAAGCAAGGCAACAATATTGCCATCAGCACGCCGGAGGCCGCCGCGAGCTCGTTCAAGTCGGAAATGGAAAAGTACGCAAAGCTCGTCAAAAAGGCGGGCGTGAAGCTCGACTAGGCTTGCGGTAACAGCTTTTAGTGCGAAACGACCATTTAAAGCTCGTTCTTTGCGAATTTCTAAGCAAGTCGAGGCGAAGAAAAAACTAGCGCTAGCGACCAAGCTGCGGTCGTTAGCGCGGAAAAGCTGTTCCCGGAGACGGCAGTACTTAGGCTTCCGAAATCACGATTTCGGTGGTGATTTTTGCCGTGCTTCCGAGCATTGCTGTTGCAGAGCAATATTTTTCTTTCGAGAGCTTCACGGCGCGTTCAACAGCCGCCGGATCGAGCCCTTTTCCGGCCAATTTAAACGTGAGTTTGATGGCAGTGAATACTTTTGGGTCAGTTTCCGCGCGTTCGGCGTCGGCTTCGACGTGCAGGCTTGTGAAATTTTGCCGAGATTTTTTCAGCATCAACACTACGTCAAACGCAGTGCAGCTCGCCGCGCCAGCAAGCACTAACTCCATCGGTCGCGCGCCGGTGTTTCGGCCGCCATATTCCGGCGCGCCATCGATCACGACGGCATGGCCGGACCCGGTTTCAGCCACAAATTGAACGCTGTCGATCCACTTAACTGTTGATTTCACAAGAACCTTCCTATGCCGTTGTATTAGTAGAGCAAATTATCTAGGTATTTTGTATCGCAGCGCACAAAACAGTGTTGACTTGTGCGGTGCAGCATGTTTGAATAGACCCATCGCCTAGTTCCTCCTCCTTACTAGGTGATTGATGTCCTCCTTCCTCCTCCTTTGGTGAGACATCTTTAACGGCAAGCCTTCGGGCTTGCCGTTTTCTTTTGTGCAATCGGCACGATGAAACGACCGTTTCGACCGTGCGTTGTCCGTCGCTCAAAAATCCTGCACAAAGCACCGCTCAAGCGCTATACTAGCGGGCTTGCTGCAATTTCTGTCAAAGAATTTTGCTCGGTCCAACGCTACAGACGGGCTCCTGCAAAGCGGCAAGGCAAAAAAGAACGCCGCGCGATTCAGTCGGAACACCGAATCGACCGCCCGGCAAATAAAGCGCTCGACGACAGCACCGGAATTTTTGGGGCACCGTAGTTCGCACAACACCAAAAGAGTCTAAGCAATGAAAACCTTTTCAGCAAAGCCGTCAGACATCAAGCAGGACTGGATCCTGGTTGACGGCACCGACCAAGTGCTCGGTCGCCTCGCTACGCAAATCGCAATGCGTCTTCGCGGCAAACATAAAGCCATCTACACGCCACACATGGACACGGGCGATTTCGTCATCGTGACCAATGTCGAAAAACTGCGCGTGACCGGCAACAAAGCTTTCCAAAAAACGTATTTCCGTCACTCGGGCTACCCAGGCGGCATCTACGAAACCAACTTCGAAAAGTTGCAAGGCAAATACCCTGATCGCGTGTTGATGCACGCTGTCAAGGGCATGCTGCCGAAGGGCCCGCTCGGCTACGCACTGCTCAAGAAGCTCAAGTGCTACACCGGCGACGCTCACCCGCACGCTGCGCAACAACCCAAGACCGTCAAGCTCTAAACGACCCCCAAGGAATCATCAAAATGATCGGTAATTTCCACTACGGTACGGGTCGTCGCAAAAGCGCTGTGGCTCGTGTGTTCATCAAATCGGGCAAAGGCGCGTTCGTTGTGAACGGCAAGCCAGTTGATCAATTCTTCTCACGCGAAACGGGTCGCATGATCGTGCGTCAACCGCTCGTGCTCACCAACAATCTCGAATCTTTCGACATCATGGTTACCGTGATGGGCGGCGGCGAATCTGGCCAAGCAGGCGCAGTGCGCCACGGCATCACCCGCGCGCTGATCGAATACGATGCGCAATTCAAACCCGAGCTGAAAAAGGCCGGTTTGGTCACGCGTGATGCACGCGAAGTCGAACGTAAGAAAGTTGGCTTCCGTAAAGCGCGTCGTCGTAAGCAGTTCTCGAAGCGCTAAGCCTACCAAGGCTTGCCCCCTTCCGCACCTCGCAGCTCGCTGCGCAACAAGCGAAAGGAACCACAAAAGCCGCGGGAACGCGGCTTTTGTTTTTTGTAGATGGCACCACTTTGCAAACGGACGTTTGACGCCAGTTTCGGCGTTAAGCTCTCGTAGAGAAAAATGTGTTCTATTACGGGCTCGATTCGCGATGGACGGCCCGATCACAGGAAAGCATCATGAGCGCAGGCAAGAAAGTAAAAGTTGGCATCGTTGGCGGCACCGGCTACACCGGCGTTGAGCTGCTGCGCATGCTTACTCTGCATCCGAACGCGACGGTCACCATGATCACGTCGCGCAAAGAAGCCGGTACGCGCCTTGATGCCATGTTCCCGAGCCTGCGCGGGCGCTGCGATCTCGCCTTTAGCGACACCGCCACGGCCGATCTGACCCAGTGCGACGTTGTCTTCTACGCAACGCCGCACGGCGTCGCGATGGCCGATGCGCCGAAACTCGTGCCCGCAGGCGTGAAGATCATCGACCTTGCGGCGGATTTTCGCTTCAAGGATTTAGCGGCGTTTGAGAAGTGGTACAAGCTCGCGCACACCTGCCCGGAACTCAACGCCAAAGCCGTTTACGGCCTTGTTGAGCTCAATCGCGACGCCATCAAGAACGCGCAAATTATCGGCAACCCTGGCTGCTATCCGAACACGATGCAGATCGGCTTTGCGCCGCTCCTTAAAGCAGGCATCGTCGACGCGGGCCACCTGATCGCTGACTGTGCCTCCGGCGTGTCCGGCGCTGGCAAGAAAGCCGAAGTGGATTACCTCTTGACGGAGGCGGGCGACAACTTCAAAGCCTATGGCGTTTCTGGCCATCGCCATCACCCCGAGACCGTCGCGCGCTTGCAAGAAATGACCACGGAGAAAGTGCGTCTGCTGTTCACGCCTCACCTGACGCCGATGATACGCGGCATGCATTCGACGCTCTACGCGCAGCTCAACGCAAAGGGCCTCGCGCTGACGAACGCTGAGCTGCAAGCGCTCTTTGAAAACGCGTACAAAGGCGAAGCGTTCATCGACGTCATGCCGTTTGGCAGCATGCCGGACACGCGCTCCACGCGCGGCAGCAACACGCTGCGCCTCGCGCTGCATCGCCCGCAGGACGGTGACACCGTCGTTGTGCTCGTGGTGCAAGACAACTTGGTGAAGGGGGCTGCGGGCCAAGCCGTGCAGTGCATGAATTTGATGTTCGGGCTGCCGGAAACCGCGGGCCTGGACACGATGCCGCTGTCGCCGTAATCGCTTCAGACCGACGCGCACACGATGGCTCTCTTTCGCTCCGACCGCATCATTTCCGACCTGCGTCGCCGCTTCGGAATTTCTGCGCCGAAGCTTGCGGTGCGCACGCATTGGTCGTGGAAGGTCAAGGGTACGATCATTGGCATCGCGGCGCTTATTTTGGCCGGGCTGTTTTACGGCGGTTTTGATGCGGGGCGCATTTTCGCGGGCTTCAACATTGGCAAAGTCGAAGAGGAGCGCAAACGCATGACTGAGGAGCTGGTCACGCTTCGCGCTGAAAACGAAAAGCTAAAGCGCGATACGATCGAGCTGACGAATTCTTCCCAGATGGCGGTCGGCGCGAAGGACGTACTCTCGAAGCAGATTCTTTCGCTACAGGCCGAAAACACACAGCTCAAAGAAGAAACCGCGTTCTTCGAAAAACTACTCGGTAGCGCGACGGCGGGTAAGCACGGTCTCGCCGTGCAGCGCCTACAGGCAGAGCGTGAATCCGTCGACAGCTATCGCTTCCGCGCGTTGGTTGTGCAAGGCAATGCCGACGCCGCGTTCAAGGGGCGCATCAGCATGACCGTGACGGCAGTCCACGACAATGGCAAACGCATCACGCTCAATCTTCCCGAAGAGCAGGCCGATCTGCTACCCTTGTTGACGTTGGATTTCAAGACCTATCAGCGTGTTGAAGGCGTCATCAAAGTGCCGGGTAACGCACAATTGAAGACGCTAGTGATGCGGGTACTGCCGACGGGTAGTACGACACCGAAAGCGACACAATCACTCCAACTTTGACATCTCAATCGCAAAGGATTTCCCATGTTCGGCAAGAAAAAAGCGCACATGCCGCAGCGGCAAATCGACAGCCTCATCGGCGCGTCGACCACGATTCAAGGCGACATTAATTTCACGGGCGGACTGCGCGTCGACGGCCTCGTGAACGGGCACATCCATTCGACGGGCGACGCACCGTCGACTCTTGTCGTCAGCGAGAAGGCGAAGATCACTGGCGAGATTCGCGTGTCGCACGTTGTGATTGATGGCACGGTTGAGGGCCCGGTCATAGCGACCGAGTACCTTGAGTTGCTGCCCAACGCGCGCATCACGGGTGACGTGAGCTATCGCACGCTGGAAATGCAAGTCGGCGCAGTGATCGACGGACGTCTGTTGCACATGCAGCAAGACACTGCCGACGTAGTGGAACTGAAGCGCATCGGTACCGGCAACTAAGCCCAAGCCCCTTCACACATCGCGGTTGAAAAGCAACTCGCGCGCCCCGATAATGTGAGGTGTGAGTCAGTTTGACTCATCAGGAGAGACTTCAATGAATGCCATGACCGAACTGCCCGCCCCGATCAACTTCACCGACGCTGCCGCGAACAAGGTGAAAGACCTGATCATCGACGAGCAGAACCCGAACTTGAAACTACGTGTGTTCGTCACAGGCGGCGGCTGCTCGGGCTTTCAATACGGCTTCACGTTTGACGAAGAGGTCAACGAAGACGACACGACGATGGTGAAAAACGACGTCACCTTGCTGATCGACGCGATGAGCTATCAATACCTCGTCGGCGCAGAAATCGATTACAGCGACGGACTTGAAGGCGCACAGTTCGTGATCAAAAACCCGAACGCCACTTCTACCTGCGGCTGCGGCAATTCGTTTAGCGCGTAACGCATTGATGCGCTCGCGACGACGGCACCTTCGGGTGCCGTTTTTGTTGGTGCGATCATCGCCTCCCGCGCGACTTCACTAGCCATACGACGTCAAGCTTGGCTGAGCGGTCGTGGCTAAATGTGGGAGCGGCGGAAGCCGCGAATGGCGGTCATTCGCGGCTTCCGCCGCTCCCACAGTCCAACGCGACCACGCGCGCGCATCGGTTACAGCTTTCATGCACAGACGACCACGTTACGGTCTTTACGGCGCCAAAAAAACAAAAGTCGAGTTAACGATAAATCGGCCTGAAACGACTATCTATAGGCCGGTTTCGCTAAAAAGCTGTATCAACGGAAAATCTCAAGCCGGATAAACCGCCCCCAATATCCGTCGTCCTTTCGCGCCAGTGACGGCCGGCATGTTCCCCGGTTCGCTGTTGAAGCATTGCCGCGCGAGCCACGCGAACGCGAGCGCTTCGACCTGCATCGGATCGACGCCGATCTCCGCCGTCGAGCGCGCGCTAGAAATGCCGCGCATCAATCCTGCGTTGAACACACCCCCGCCGCAGACGAACGCCGCGCGCGTACCTACCGCCTGCGCGATGCTTTGCGCTGTGAGCGCCACGAGTGTCGCCTGGACGTCTTCCGGCGCGATCTCGGGCGTGCCGCGCGCTCGTGCCGCGTTGTGTTCGGCCACCGCGCGGTCAGTCCACGCGGCATTAAATAGCTCGCGCCCCGTGCTCTTCGGCGCGGGTTGCGAAAAATACGGCTCCGCGAACATGCGCGCCAGCAGCGCTTCGTTCACGGAGCCAGTCAAGCCCCACGCACCACCCTCGTCAAACGGCTTACCCGTATTCCGCTCGCACCACCCGTCCA
>JAKPSO010000099.1 GCA_029571495.1 Pseudomonadota bacterium | reverse complement strand
CAAGTGTAAGCACCGGCGTCACACAGCAATCCAATCCGTCAAAGAAATCGGTCCAGTGGGCCAGCGTCTGCGCGCCAATACAGTCTGCGATTTCTTTTCGTACGCGCATTCCGACGACACCCTCGGACGTTCCGAGTGGCTTCAAATGTTCCTTGCGTAGCGCGTCACATAGGACTTGCCAAAACTTTGGCTCGAGAGCGCCGATGGCCAAAAAGCGTTCATCGGACGTGCGATAAACGCCGTAGCACGGCCACCCCCCCGTCAACCAGTCTTCGCCCCGTGGCTTCGCAGCGTCAAGCTGCAAGCCATGCTCCGCGATGATGTTGAGGCCCGCAACCTCGTGGGTCATGGAGACGTCGACAAACGATCCAACGCCCGTGGTTTTTGCTTGCACGAGCGCGGCGCAAATTTGCGCTGCTGCCGCAAGCGCACCGCCCGCAAGATCAGCGATTTGCCAATTGGAAATCGCTGGTGGTCGTCCGCGTTCGCCGATTTGGTCAAGCACACCGGACATCGACAAATAGTTGATGTCATGTCCCGCGCGATGCGCCCACGCACTTGCGCTGCCGTAGCCGGTAATCGCGCAGTAAACAAGCGCCGGATTGATCTCCTGTAACGCCGCAAAGCCTAGCCCTAAGCGATCCATCACGCCGGGCCGAAAGCCCTCGACCAAGGCGTCACTTTCGGCGACGAGCGCAAGGAGCCGCGCACGGCCCGCCTCGGTTTTTAGATCAACGCGCTCGACCGATTTGCCGCGATTGGCGATGGTGTAGAGCGGTGCGACCTGATCGGCGGGCGCGTCCACCGCGAGCCCCAAACGATTGGCGTAATCGCCCTCCGGTGGTTCGATCTTGAGCACGTCCGCGCCCCAATCGGAAAGCATGCGAGTGCATGCAGGTCCCGGCAGCAGGCGGGTCAAATCTAGAACTTTGATGTTGGCTAGAGGTTTAGACACTTTTCTCTTGTCCCAGATTCAGATTGACGCTCAGAGCAGCCCGATGTCACGCGATGCGCAGCATCCGCTTCACGGCCATCGCCGTCGCTAACGCTTCGTCGAGCGTCGCAGCCGTGCACGTCACGTGTCCCATCTTGCGAGCGCGGCGAGGTTCAGCTTTGCCGTACAGATGCAGATGCGTACCTGCCAATGCGAGCACGTCGGTCCACGCGGGTTGCATCGGCACCAACGCGTCGAACCACACGTCGCCCAATACATTGACCATCACCGCCGGACGCAGCAACCCGGCGTCTCCGAGCGGCGCGCCCGCCAGCACACGCGCCTGCTGCTCGAACTGCGAAGTCACGCAGGCCTCAATCGTGTAGTGGCCGCTGTTATGAGGGCGTGGCGCGATTTCGTTAAGCAGCAATCCGTTCTTGGTGACAAACATTTCGACGCAGAGCACACCAACATAACCCAAGGCGTTCACGAGCTGCCCGGCGAGCGATTGCGCCTTGTCGAGCAAGGTCGCGTCGATGCGCGCGGGCACGATCGTCAAATCCAAAATGCCGTTCACGTGCTCGTTTTCTTGCACGGGCCACACGCGCACTTCGCCGTCTGCCGCGCGCGCCACGAGCACCGAAATTTCAAGCTCGAACGGGATCAACGCCTCCAAGACACACGGCGCTTCTTTCATGCTGCGCCACGCAGCGAGCGCTTCTTCGCGCGAGGCGACGCGTTTCTGTCCCTTGCCGTCGTAGCCGAGCGTCACGGTCTTCAAAATGCCGGGAAACAGTGCCGCTGACGCATTGGCGATGTCTTCAGCGCGCTCAATCGCTGCGAACTCGCCGACCGGCAATCCATGCCCACGAAAAAACGTCTTTTCCTTGCGTCGGTCTTGCGCGATGCGCACGGCGGCAGCAGCAGGTCGCGTGGGCACGCTCGCGGCGAGCGCGTCAAGCGTCGTCGCCGGAACATTTTCAAATTCAGTGGTGACTGCGACGACGCGCTTGGCAAACGCCGCAATTGCTTCGAGGTCGTCGTACGCGGCGACGATGATGTCATCGGCAGCTTGCGCCGCAGGGCCGTTGGCATCAGGGTCGAGCACGAGCACTTTGTAGCCCATCGCCTGTGCGGCGTGCACGAACATACGCCCGAGTTGGCCGCCCCCGAGGCAGCCGAGCCAAGAGCCAGCGGGCAACATCACTTGTCGGTAAGTACCGGCGGCACAAACATGGCGCGCGCGCTTGCGGTTTGCTCTTCGCGGAAGGACAGGAGCTGTTGCGCGAGCGCCTTGTTCGAAATCGCGAGCATCGCGACTGCAAACAATGCGGCGTTGGCCGCACCCGCTTCACCAATCGCAAACGTCGCAACAGGAACGCCCTTGGGCATTTGCACAATCGAGAGCAGCGAGTCTTCGCCGCGCAAATATTTCGACGGCACCGGCACTCCCAAAATAGGCACCGTGGTTTTTGCGGCCAGCATGCCCGGCAAATGCGCCGCGCCACCTGCGCCAGCGATGATGATGCGAATGCCGCGGTCACACGCTGTGTGCGCGTACTCGAACATGTCGTCCGGCGTGCGATGCGCAGACACTACTTTCGCTTCGAAATTGACGCCAAAGCGATCGAGTATTTCGGCCGCGTTCTTCATGACTTCCCAGTCAGAGGACGACCCCATGACCAAGCCCACCACCGCGCCGACACCATTTGCTACGTTTTGCATGACCGGAATTGTAGTGGTGTAGCGTCGCGCACCTTGATTTGAACGACTTCGCGGAAAATAGCGGCATGCGTCGACTCATTCCCCTTCTTCTCGCTTCCTGTGTTCTGGCTGTTTCCGGAGCGCATGCGAGCGACGCCGCCGTGAAGGACGCCGCAGAGGGCTTTCGCTTTGGCGACCTAAAGCGTGTCAATGCGGCCATTGCGCTGACGCGGGGGCACGTACTCGAACATTACGTTGAGTACTGGTCGCTTCGCCTGCAGCTCACGCCGACTGCTGCGTCTGCACTGGCGCCGGAGCTCGATCGCTTCGTCAAGAAAAATGCTGGCAGCGCGATTGGCGAACGGCTGCGCGTTGACTGGCTCAAAGTGTTGGGCCGAAACGGTGATTGGGACAAATTTGCGCAAGTCGCCGACGGGCTCGACAGTGACGACAGCGAGATCGGCTGCTACCGCGCAACGTTGGCGACACGTGGCACCCGCAGCGACAAACAACCGCAGATTCCGTCCGGCGTGTGGGACGAACGGCTCACCGACGCCTGTGCCGAAGCATTCGCGGCG
>JAKPSO010000094.1 GCA_029571495.1 Pseudomonadota bacterium | reverse complement strand
CCCGCGATCATGCCCACCTGCACCACGCAACCGCCGGACGCCGTCGCCTGAATCGCGGTGGCCATCGCGGCGGCGTTGCCCGAGCATTCGAACGTCACGTCAAACGTACCTTTGTTGGCGTACCACGCCTCCACTTTGTCGGCGGAAGAGACGGCGTTGACCGCTTGATCAATGCCCAACGCCTGCGCGCGGCGAAGCGCCGCGTCAGCGACGTCGGTCACCGCGATGTGCGCCGCGCCCGCGCGTTTCGCGGCTAGCACGCACAGGCTGCCAATTGGCCCGACGCCAGTGACCAAAACGCGCTTACCAACGAGCGAACCCGCGCGCTTCACCGCGTGTAGCGCGACGGCCAACGGCTCTGCCATCGCCGCCGTCCGGAAGTCGCAACTGTTCGGCACCGGGAAGCACTGCGCCTCGGTCGCGACGATGATTTCGCGGAACACGCCTTGGATGTGCGGAAAAATGGCCGCGCTGCCGTAGAAATTCATCTTAAGGCACAAGTGGCCTTTCCCCGCCATGCACGTGCGGCACACGCGGCACGGCTGATTCGGATTGATGGCAACACGCTCGCCCACTTTCACTCGTGTCACGCCTTCGCCGATTTCGACGACTTCGCCGGAGACCTCATGGCCGAGGCACAAAGGCTGCATCACCGCGAAATCGCCCACGCGACCTTTGCCGAAGTACGACAAATCGCTACCGCAAATGCCGCCCGCGCCGAAGCGCACTTTCACTTGCCCCGCGCCGGTTACCGGGTCGTCGCCGCGTTCCAAGCGCAAGTCTTTCGCGCCGTAGAGCATCGCCATCAACATGTTTTTTCTTTCTGCGTTTGAACCTTAGATTGATGTTAGCCGCGCTCGCTGTCGCTCGACGGTTACGATTGCGTTCTTCGAACTCATTCGATAGCGAGCTTTTCTCCCATGTCAATGCATCCACTTTTCGATCTCAGCGGCACGCGTGCGCTCATCACCGGTTCGTCGCAAGGCATCGGCCTCGCGCTCGCGGAAGCTTTGGCCAGCGCGGGTGCGCATGTGATCATCAACGGGCGCGACGCTGCGAAATGCGAGCGTGTGGTGCAACGGTTCGTGGCTCGCGGGCAGAAGGCGACCGCGAAGGCGTTTGACGTCACCGACTCCGCTGCCGTCGCCGCGAATGTGGAAGCGATTGAAAAAGACATCGGCGCGATCGACATTTTGGTGAACAACACTGGCATTCAAATTCGCAACGCATTCACCGAATTTCCGCTCGCTGATTTTCAGCGTCTGATCGACACCAATCTCACCAGTGCCTTCGCAATGAGCCAAGCCGTGGTGCGTCACATGATCCCGCGCGGACGCGGCAAGATCGTCAACGTGTGTTCTGTCAACGCCGAGCTAGGTCGCGCCAACATCGTGCCGTACACGGCGTCAAAAGGTGCGCTCAAAATGATGACCAAAGGCATGTGCGTCGAACTCGCAAAGCACGGCATTCAAGTCAACGGTCTCGGCCCCGGTTACTTCGACACTGAACTCACTCAAGCGCTGGTGCAAGACGCCGCGTTCACAGCGTGGCTCAAGCAGCGCACACCCGCCGGACGCTGGGGCAACGTCGAAGAACTCAAAGGCGCGATCATCTTCTTGTGCTCCGCTGCGAGCGACTTTGTGAATGGTCACATGCTCTATGTTGATGGCGGAATGACG
>JAKPSO010000084.1 GCA_029571495.1 Pseudomonadota bacterium | reverse complement strand
TCCTATTTCGTGGATGGCGAGTTCATTGGCGACCTCGACACACTCGCGAAAATCGCGAGTGATAATGGTCTCGACGGCGCCGTCGTTCGCGCGATGCTGGCCGACCCCGCAATGTTGCAACAAATCGCCGCGCAAGATGCGAACGTGCGGCAGCAGGGCATCAGCGGCGTACCGTTTTTCGTGTTCAACCAGAAGCTCGCACTATCCGGCGCGCAGCCACCGGACGTGATGGCGGACGCGATGGCGCAGGCGTCCGCGTAACCTTTCCGCTGGTCGCTATTGACTACGGCTTGCCCGACGAGAGATCGCGCAGCCGCTCCGTCGTGTCGCAGCCCGCTGTCTCGATGACGGACACGAGCTTGTACTGAAAACTGGTTGTGTCGACGGCCGTCACGAGACCACGACTGTTGGCGTACACCAGACGCTCGATTTCTGGTTGGGTCGGACCATCGGTGTTGCTCAAATTGAGAATCCGCTTATCCGAGTCAAAGCTCCAGTTGCCCCGGACGGTTTCGCTCCTTGCGCGGTTCACCCGTTGGTATGTGCTGTCAGACCGCAGTGTGTACCAATAGGTGTTGTTGCCCTTGTCGACTTCGAACACACCGAAGAGATTGCATTGCAATCGCTGTGCGGCTTCTGCGCGATCGGCCGCTGCTTGCGCCTCTGGCTTCAGCGGCGTTTTCGGCGCGGACCGTTGGCTCGGCGCGGCCGCCGCCGCTTGCGGTTGCCCGCCGTTTTGGAGCAGGCGATCCTCTTGCGTTGCCTTTGACGCGAGATGACGCTGCATTTCGGTCGCGTCAGCAGCGCGCGCTTGCTCGGCGCGTTTCACGTCGGCATTGAGCATGCGCTCTGCCTTCGTCGCTTCGATGGCATCCGCCCGTGCCTTTGCCTTCGCAGCGCTTGTGGCGCGGGCGTTAGGCAACGTTTCCGGTCGCGTGATGACGAGCACACCCGCCGCAAGCTGCGCCAGCATCAGTACGAAGCAGATGAAAGACGATAGGCGAAAGGGTGGCCGAGCCGCGTTTGCTTGTTCGTCATTTGCCGCGACCTTCCGTTCAGCGCGGCTGCGAATCATGCGCGATGTGCTTGCACCGACGAGCGCAATGAACGCGGGTATCGCGACAAATGCGCCGTACACCCACGCCATTCCATTGAAAGCATCGGGGACGCGATCAGGAAATGCCGCCACAAGACCCACCAGTAGCGCGGCCCCGAACGGCGCGCTAAGCAACCAACAGAAATCTAGCAGCGGCGCCGAACGCGGTAGCACTGTGTCGGAAACGCGATACCGCGCGGCGCGCAGCCGCGACAGTACTTCGAACAAGGCCAGCGTGAATATCGTTTGCGCGCCGATGCATAGCAGGGCACCGCCGAGGCCGAACGTGGCGAGCACGCCGAGCACCATCCAAACGAGCAACTCGCTCCCCTCACCGTCGGCGAAGGCGACCGCTCCGTATGCGCTCGTCAACGCGCCGACACACACACGAGCAACGCGTAGTTGCGCGGAACGGCTCAGCCGCGTTGCCGAGTGAAACGCACGATCAAGCACCAGTCTTGACCCGGAAAGCGTTCGACACCGTGACCGCATCACCGCAAGTAGCCACCGCTGGCCACATCAAAGCAGGAGCCATTCACGTACTCCGGTGCTTCGAGTGCGAGATAACAAATCACCTTTGCGATCTCGTCGGCTTCAGCGAAACGTCGCGCGAACACGAGACGATTGAACTCGTCTTTGCGCGACTGCGGCAATTGATCAAACATGCTGGTCTTGGTCGGGCCGGGCGCGACAGCGTTGACCATCACACCGTCCGGGCCATAGAGCTTCGCGAGGCTCTTGGTCATGTTGAGGATCGCGCCTTTGCTCGCACCGTACCAAACATCCGGGTGACCGCCAAACCCCGCCACCGACGCGATATTGATCACTCGCCCGCAAATCCCACCTTCGCGTGGCAGCGCTTTCATGCGTGGTGCGAGGCAGCGAATCAGCTCGGCTGGCGCTTCAATATTGGTTGCAATGACGTCGCGCCGGTCTTGCGGCGTGTACTCCTCGAACGACTGCGAAGTCAGCATCGCTGCGTTGTTGATCAGCACATCAATCGGCGGCAGACTCGTGCATAACGCGGCGATGGCGTTGGTGTCGCGCAGATCAAATTGCAGCCGTTCGCAATTCGGCCCGTCAAGTGCAAAGTCTGCGAAATTGCGCCCCAGCGCGATCACGCGCACCGGTGAATGCGCTTGGGCCGCCGCCGAATGCCGTTCGTCGCCACGTTGCAGCAATCGCTTCGCCGTGGCGTAACCTATTCCTCGCGTTGCGCCCGTTACAAGAATTGTTTTCATGGGCAAAGTGTAGCCGTGACGCTAGAAGACAAAAATACCCGACCGGACGTCCTTTATGTTCCCGATTCTCGATCTTTCAGGTGAACCTTTCGCGCGCGGCATGGCGCACGGCCGCGCGGCGCGTGCGCAGGTGGCAGGTTCGGTGCGTTGCTACGCGGCGCTTTTCGCGAGCTGCGGCATTTCCTGGCGCGAGGCGCAATCACGCGCGGCAGAGTTTCGCGACATCATCGCAGGCTGTGGTGGTGGCATGATGGACGAAATCGACGGTATCGCGGCGGGCAGCGGCTTTCAAGTCGAAGAAATTCTCGCGCTCAATTGCCGCACGGAAATCCTGCCCCCGTCGTTCATGGGGATGGAAACGGTCAACACGGACGCAGCACGCAAGAAGAACGCGGCGATGGGTCTCTTTGACCTTGGCGAATGCACCAGTGTCGCCGTTGCCGGCACGCGCTGTATTGACGGGCACACGCGCATCGCACAGAACTGGGATTGGATCGGCTTTCAGCGGCAAAACGTGATCATCTTGCGCGTGCAGCGCGACGGTTGGCCCGATTTTTTGACGATTACGGAAGCGGGTATCCTCGCCAAAATCGGCGTCAACGAGCATGGCCTCGCGATCGGGCTCAATATTCTGCGCGCGACGAATGATCGACAAGAGCTTGGCATCCCGGTGCACATCTTTCAGCGGATGGCGCTCGATTGCCCCGATGTTGCCTCGCTCGTCGCGCTCGCAAAACCCATGAAGTTTTCGGCGTCGTCGAATGCGATTTTGGGCGATGCGCATGGCTTCGTGACGTCTCTCGAATACAGTCCGAGTGGCAGCGCCGCGATCGCACCGACCAACGGCGTCGTCACGCATACCAATCATTTTCAAGACATTGAGCTCAGCTTGTTTCAGGCACCGCTCACGCAAATGCTCACGACGGAACCGCGGCTGCAATGCGCGGGCGGCCTCGTCAACAAGTGGCCGGATTTGATTGATGCATCGCACCTTATCCGCATGTTGCGTGACGAAAGCGGTGATAGTGTTGAAGGCGCAGATCCGAAGTTCGGCGCAATTTGTCGCTGGCCCGATCCCTCGTTGCCGCCCGAGTTGCAAGTGGAAAGCGTGCTCGGCGTCGTGATCGACTGCAACGCCCGCAAGATGCATGTTGCGGCGGGATTGCCTTCGCAGGTCGACTTTGAGGCGGTGGCCCTTTAGCGACCCGCGGTCGCTCCATCGCGTTCGGTTTCCCCGATAATCGACGCAGAAGTTCGCCGTACGTTGGCGGTGAGCGTCGCAAACAACTTGGTCGGGGGATCACAATGCCATCTCGCTATTACGCACTTGTTCTCGCCATCGCGGTCTTTTTGGCAAGCGTTGTTGCAGGGCTCACAACGCAAGCGCCGTGGGTGAGTTGGCCGCTCGTCGCCATCAGCGGCTTTCTCTCTGCGGTTGGGCTCGTCGACATCACCCAGACCAAACAAGCCATCCGTCGCAACTATCCGATCCTGTCGCACTTTCGATTTTTCTTCGAGTACATTCGGCCCGAAATTCGGCAGTATTTCATCGAGAGCGACAACGAGGCTTCGCCGTTTTCGCGTGCGGCGCGCTCGCTCGTGTACCAACGCGCGAAGAAGGAGTCCGACAAGCGCCCGTTCGGCACACAGCTCAACGTTTACGAGGCCGGCTACGAATGGATGAATCATTCGATCGCCCCTGCAAAGCCTTCAGATCCGGATTTCAGAATCACAATTGGTGCGAATTGCGCGCATCCGTATTCAGCGTCGGTGTTCAACGTCTCGGCGATGAGCTTCGGCGCGCTCTCCGCCAACGCCGTTCGCGCGTTGAACCTCGGCGCGAAGAATGGCGGTTTCGCGCACGACACCGGCGAGGGCTCGATTTCGCGCTATCACCGCGAACACGGCGGCGACTTGATTTGGGAATTGGGAAGCGGTTATTTCGGCTGCCGCACGGCCGACGGCAAGTTCGATCCCGTCCGCTTCGCTGAACAAGCGAAAGACCCGCAGGTCAAGATGGTGGAATTGAAGCTTTCACAAGGCGCGAAACCGGGCCACGGCGGCGTCTTACCGGGCCCCAAAGTGACACCCGAGATATCCGAAGCGCGCGGCGTTCCGGTCGGTGTTGATTGCGTTTCACCCGCGAGCCATAGCGTCTTCTCGACGCCGATCGAAATGCTCGAATTCATCGCCAAAATGCGCGAACTTTCCGGCGGAAAGCCCGCGGGCATGAAGCTCGCGATTGGTCATCCGTGGGAGTTTTTCGCGATTGCGAAAGCCATGGTCAAAACCGGCATCACGCCCGACTTTATCGTCGTCGACGGCTCCGAAGGCGGCACCGGTGCCGCGCCGGTTGAATTTGTTGATCACGTGGGAGTGCCGCTGCGCGAAGCGTTGCTGTTAGTGCACAACACGTTAGTAGGCATCGGCGTGCGCGACCGCGTGAAGCTCGGCGCTAGCGGAAAAATCGTGTCCGCATTCGACATTGCCCGCACCATGGCGATGGGGGCCGATTGGTGCAATTCCGCCCGCGGCTTTATGTTTGCGTTGGGCTGCATTCAAGCACAAAGCTGCCACACCGGCACCTGCCCGACGGGTGTCACTACGCAGGATCCCATACGGCAACGCGCGCTCGTCGTGCCGAGCAAAGCCGACCGCGTTTTTGAGTTTCACAAGAGCACGCTACATGCGCTCGCCGAATTGTTGGCAGCTGCGGGCTTAACGCACCCCAATCAACTTGGCCCCGAACACGTCATTCGTCGCATCAGTTCGACGGAAGTCACCTCGTTGGCGACACTTTACAAATTCCTCAAACCGGGCGAACTGCTCGACGACAGTGCAAGCCATCAAGTCTTTGCGTACTACTGGAAAAAGGCGAGGGCAGAGTCGTTTGCGTTGGGGTAGGTGCCGACGCGCGTTGGCAGTGAAGAACTACGCTTTTTTCGCGGGCTTCTTCGCTGCCGCTTTCGTCTCCGCCGCTGGAATCAGCGAATCCAAGTTTTTTTCCATCGCCTGTTGCAACGGCCCTTTGAACGCGGCCATCAAGAAGCCGAGCTTCACTTCGACGTGAAAGTCTTTCGGTCCGACGGCGAGTGTGCCGTTGACGCCGCTGCGATCGAAGTGCAGTACATCGTCTTCCCAGTGCGAGCGTAGTTCGTACTCTTTCGACAATTTAGCCGCGACCTTGTCGGCAAGCTTTTTGGCTTCCGGTAGCGTAGTGTGGTGGACGCGCTTGATCGAGATGTGGGACACTTTTGAGCCTCCTGTGTATTGTCTTCACATTATCACCTTCGATGAAACCTACTCAACCCCGTCTAGCTTTCGCTCTTGAATTGGTGACCGAAACCAATGCGATGATTCGTGCTGCCTTTGCTGCGCGGCAGCATGTGACGACTGAAAAATCCGCGAACGATTTCGCGACGGAAACAGACGCTGCCGTCGAAGCGCTCATCGCGGAACGCATCGCCGTGGCGTTCCCGGGCGATATGCTCTTGGGCGAAGAGGGCGGCGCTCGGGCGTTGGGCGACGCGGCGCCCACGGGCGTGCGTTGGATTGTCGACCCGATCGATGGCACATTCAACTTCGTACATGGCTTCCCGTACGTGGCGACTTCGATTGCCGTTGAACGTGACGGAGTGGTCGAGGCGGCCGTGGTTACGAATCCAATTTATGACGAGTGCTTTTACGCGGAGCGCGGCGGCGGGGCTTGGCTGCGCGTTGGCGACGGGACACCGAGTTTGCTTTCGGTTTCGCACTGCGCAGATCTAGGCAAGGCGCTGGTAGGTAGCGTGCTCCCGTCGGCGGCAGCGAAGTCGTTTCAAACCGTATTGCCAGCTTGGCTGGATGTCGCGCGAAGCTGCGGCAGCATCCGCCGCACGGGAGCTGCGGCGCTCGACCTGGCGCAGGTGGCGGCCGGGCGGATGGACGGTTTTTTTGTGATGAGTCTCGCCGCTTGGGACGCGGCGGCTGGCGGGCTTCTCGTGCGCGAAGCGGGCGGCCAAGTGTGCGATTTCAGCGGCGGCAATTCATTCCTGGAAACCAATCAGGTGATCGCGGGCAACGCTGCGGTTTCATCGCAACTTGCGAAAGTGCTTGCACCCTACGCTACATGAGTTAAAACGAAGCATCAAAAGATCGGGGGCGGCACTCATGAATCGGCAGCACGTTGCGTTGCTTGGGGCAGCTTTGAGGTGTGTGGGCAGGGCTTCGCTCATCTGCAGCGCGGCGCTCGTCTTGAACGCATGCACACAAATGCCTGCGCAGATCGTCGAAGGCCCCGTCAGTGCATCCACCGGCGCCTTCGCGCTGCCGAATGACGCAACAAATCCCGCATGGCATGCGGTGAACATTCGCTTCAAAACTCCGACGACGTACACAAGCGCCACAGTCGCGGGCGAACCGTGCATACGTGCGGTTGCCCGTGGCGCATGGTCGCTCTGGGTCGCGACGGTGCCGCCACAGTTCGCGCAAGCGTCGACACTCTCGTGGCGTTGGCATGTGCCCGCTCTTGTCGCTGAAGCCGACGCCGCTACACCGGGTAAAGACGACGCTGCCGTGCGCGTTGTTATCTCTTTCAAAGGTGATCGCTCAAAGCTCGATGCCGCGGAACGCGCGACGATGAGTATGGCCAAAGCCATCGGTGGCAACGAGTTGCCGTTCGCGGCGATTCAATACGTTTGGGACGAAAAGGACGCGCCGGAGAATATCCATCCGAACGCGAACACCTCGCGCATCAAGAAACTCATTGCACGTTCCGGCCCCGCTGGACTAGGAAGCTGGCAGTCGTTTTCTCGCGATGTCCGTGCTGATTTTCGCCGCGCTTTTCCCGGCGAGGAGCCTGGTGAAATCGAGAGCATTGGTCTCATGACGGACACAGATAGCCTCGGCGGTGCGACGGAGGCTTGTTACGCTGACATAGTGCTTAAGTAAAGCGTCTGTGGACGGTCTGGCACGATGCGTTGGCCGCGTGTCTCATTGAAGCGTTGCGCTATCGTGGCCGAGTTCAGTGACCTACGACATTCATTGGCTTGCCTCGAACAAAAGCCTCGACGACATCGATTAATTGGTCCGCGAGAGACTGTGTGGCCTCCGCGCTGGCCCACGCCACATGGGGCGTAAGAATGAAGTTTGGCCGATCCAAAAGCTTCATAAAAGGATGCATCACTGGCGGAGGCTCTGTGGTTACGACGTCAAATGCCGCACCTGAAATTTGACCAATGTCCAATGCCGCGCCGACGGCGTCTTCGTCGATCAAGCCGCCGCGTGCGGTGTTTACGAGCAGTGGTCTTCGCGACATCAACGCAAATTCTGCGGGACCAATCATGGCCCGAGTACGATCATTGAGTGGGCAGTGAAGAGTCAGGACGTCGGACTGAGCCAGCGTTTGCTCGAACGAAGTGTACCGATCGCCCTTGCTTTTTTGTCCTTTGTGGTCGGAGAGCAATACGCGCATGCCAAGCGCTCGCCCCATATTCGCAACAGCAGTGCCGAGCACGCCGCAGCCAATAACGCCTAACGTTGATCCGGCCAGATCGCGTATGGGATGGTCAAAGAAGCAGAATTGGCCTGACTGTTGCCAACGCCCCTTTTGAACCGCGTCGCGGTATGCAGTGATACTGCGGCGCAACGCGAATATCAGAGCGAACGTGTGCTCCGGCACGGTGTGTGATGCGTAGTTGCGAATGTTGCTGACGGCGATCCCTCGGCTCCGGCACGCGTCAAGATCGACGACATCCGTTCCTGTTGCGGCAACCGCGACCATACGTAGTCGAGGGGCCCGCTCGATCACGTCTGCCGACAGGCGTACCTTGTTGGTGATTACGATATCCGCGTTTGCGACACGACCGGCGATCTGCTCGGGATAGGTTGCATCGTAAAGCTGCATCTGATGCGTGAACGTTGGCGTGCGCAACAGCGTCTCAGGCCCTAACGTGGATCGATCCAGGAAAACTAACTTCATACTGATACAACGACTCGGGTAGCGATCATTTGCCTGGACTGGGTTTTGTCGTCGCGTGGGTGCTGGTAAGTCGTCAACGCCGCCGCTGGTGGCGCGCAGTCAAGCTTCGCTTCACTCGGCTGTGATGTTGGCCGATTTGATGATCCGCCCCCACAATTCGAGTTCTTTGCGCGTGTAGTCGCCGAGCTTGGCTGGGGACATTTGCTCTACCGTCGTGCCAGAGTCCTCTGCCTTCTTCTTCACGTCAGGCATCGTGAGTATTTTGGCAATCTCTGTATTCAAGATTTGCACGATGTCCGGGGGCGTTCCGGCGGGTGCGTACAACGCAAACCACGAATCGAGATTAAAGTTGACGAGTCCGGATTCGCTCGCTGTTGGCACGGTTGGCAAAGAACTCAGTCGTTGTGCGCTGGTCACGGCGAGCCCTTTTAACTTGTCTGCTTTTAGGTGCGCTACGACGGAGGCTGGCGTAGTGAAGAACAGGTCCACTTGACCACCAAGTAAGTCCTGCACCGCTGGACCGGCGCCCTTGTACGGCACGTGACTGATGTCGGTGTTGGTCAATTGCTTGAACAGTTCACCCGCAATGTGTTGGATCGATCCATTCCCCGATGACGCGTAATTGAGTTTTCCCGGATTGGCTTTGGCGTACGCGATGAGCTCGCGCATATTGTTTGCGGGCAGACCACTCTTGGCTACCAACACTTGTGGGGCTCGCGAGAGCATTGCGACGGGCGCGAAGTCGCGAATTGGGTCCCAGCCTGCGCGTTTGAACAAGTGCGGATTGCCGACTTGATACCCGCTGTACGCGAGGAGCAGTGTGTATCCGTCTGGCTTCGCGCGAGCGACCGCTTGATTGCCGATGTTGCCGGACGCGCCGGCTTTGTTATCGATGATGACCGGTTGTCCGAGCGCTCTTGACAAGGGTTCAGCGATGAGGCGCGCGGTGAAGTCCGTGGTGCCACCCGGCGCGCTGGGCACGACTATCGTGATCGGCTTGTCCGGATACTTAGACTGAGCAATGGCTCCTCCGGCGACGCACCAGCTGAGCGCCATCGCGGCGCAAACGAAAATTTGACGACGATCCATATCTTCTCCTTAGAACGATTCGTTTGTTATGCCGCCTCGGATAGCTCAATGAGGTTGAGGTCCGGATCGCGTACGTAGACTGATCGAATTTTTCCGGTGGCGCCGGTGCGCAACACTGGGCCTTCAACGATGGGCCATTGCGCCGCGCTTAGTCTTTCGATGACCTTGCTCAGCGGGATAGTGGCGATGAAACATAGATCGAGCGCCCCCGGCACGGGAAGATGCGCTTTGGGCTCAAACTCGGATCCCTGCACGTGCAGATTGAGCTTTTGGTTACCAAATTTGAAGGCCCGACGCTCAACAGGCGGAGTTCCGCCAATAAACGATTCCAACTGCATGCCCAATACCCGCGTGTAGAAATCAATGCACGCGGCCTCGCGCGAAGTTGTGAGCACTAAGTGGTCAAGATGGTCAATCATAGAAACATCTCCTTCAATTCGGCGACGGACGGCGGTGCGGGGTGCAAGTCTGTGATGCGACCGGCCTTGGCCAATTGTCCGGGCACGGCGTGACGCACAACTTCGGGCAATCGCCGAGCCACAGCCAATAGGCGCGCGGTGTCGATGCCGGTTTCGTAGCCCATTGACTGCAGCATGTAGATGGCGTCTTCGCTGGTGATATTGCCGCTTGCGCCGGGCGCGTAGGGGCATCCACCGAGTCCGCCGAGGGATCCATCAAAGCGATCAATCCCGGATTGCACCGCCGCCAACACGTTAGCGAGGCCCATGCCGCGCGTATTGTGAAAATGCAACGTCAACTGCAGCCCGGCAAAGCGCTCTCGCAGGTTGGTGCACAGCGTCGCAACCTGTGCGGGGTGCGCCATGCCAGTGGTGTCGCAAATGGTGAGCCCTCGGACGCCAAGCTCAGCGAAGCGCTCAGCCCATGCCAGCACCTCCGACTGCGGCACGTCGCCTTCCATCGGACAACCAAAACACGTTGACAACGAAACGTTCACGGGGCGCTGCCCGGACACGATTGAGATCACGTCTCGGAGGCCCGCAAAACTACGCTCACGAGGCATCCGCAGATTAGCCAAGTTGTGCGTCTCAGAGGTGGACATGACAAGATTTAGTTCATCGGCACGACAAGCCAGCGCGCGGTCTGCACCACGCACGTTCGGTACGAGTACCGTGTACTCCACGCCGGGCACCCTTTGGATGCGGTGCATGACTTCGTCGGCGTCGCGCAGCATTGGGATGGCTTTCGCCGACGTAAAAGACGTGACTTCGATCTTCGCGAAACCGCACTGACTCAGCTCATCGACCAACGCGATCTTGGCATCCGTGTCGACAAACTCGGGTTCGTTTTGAAAGCCGTCGCGAGTGACGACTTCGTTGAAGTAGATGCGTTTCATTGGATAGTCCCTTTCACGATGCCACGATCCTTGAGCGCTTGTATTTGATCCGTGGTCAAGCCCAGTTCACGCAAGATCGCGTCGGAGTCTTGGCCCAAACTCGGCGCATTGCGATGGTGATTGCCGGGAGTCAGTGACAGCTTGGGAACGATACCCGGCACTTGCAACGTACTGCCGTCATCCATCTGAATTTGTTGAAGCATTCCGCGCGCGGCATAGTGCGGATCGGCGGCAATATCAGCCACGGTGTAGATTCGCCCGGCGGGCACGGATGCTTCTGCCAAAGCCGCGAGCACTTCATCAACTGAGCGTGTTGCCGTCCATCCTGCGATGGCGTCATCCAGTTCGCTGACTCGCGCCACACGTCCTGCATTGTCGGCCAGCGACGGGTCGAGCCCGAGATCATCGCGACCTATCAGCGACATCAAGCGCCGAAAGATGCTGTCGCCATTTCCTGCGATCAGCGCGTAGCCATCGTCCGCGCAAAGGTACGCATTGCTTGGTGCGATCCCGGGTAACGCGCTTCCGGCTGCCGCGCGTATCGCGCCGAAAGCGCTGTACTCGGGCAACAAACTTTCCATGCAGTTAAACACCGCCTCGTACAGCGCGACGTCTATGACCTGTCCGCGGCCACTAGTGTTGCGATGTTGAAGCGCGAGCAAGATGCCAATCACGCCGTGCAGAGCGGCAAGCGTGTCGCCAATGCTCACGCCTACGCGTACGGGAACACGCCCGGGTTCGGCGGTAAGGTGGCGCAAACCGCCCATCGCTTCGGCTACGACACCAAAGCCCGGTCGATCGCAGTACGGTCCGGTTTGCCCATAACCGCTAATACGCAACACAATCAACCGCGGATTCAGTTTGAGTAAGTCGTCCGGTGCGAGCCCCCATCCCTCCATTGCGCCGGGCCGAAAGTTCTCAATGAGGACGTCAGCCTCGGTGGCAAGTTGGCGAACGATTGACTGAGCTTCGGTATCCCGCAGATCAAGCGCCAGCGAGCGCTTATTGCGTGATTGCACTTGCCACCAGACGGAGGTTCCGTCCTTGATCAAGCGCCACTTGCGCAAGGGGTCCCCGCTTTCTGGCGACTCGATTTTGATGACGTCTGCGCCGAAATCAGCGAGCGTCTTGGCAGCAAAAGGCCCGGCGATAAGTTGGCCGAGTTCAAGTACTCGAAGTCCGCCCAGTGCATGGATGGGCGAACCACTTGATGGCGGGTGAGAAGAAGGCGATTCAGACATCAGCGAAGTGTCCGCTGTATGTCTCCCTTCTGTCTATTTGCGCTTCGTTGAGGGAGCCTTCGCATTTTGCGAAGGCTCGCATAGGAAGTCACGTAGGGCAATGATCGCGGCGTCCGCGTCAGATCGAATTCCGATCTTTAGTTCGCGCTTCGCCCACGCGTCTGAAAGCGGCCTTGCGGTCAGTTTCATGGCGCGGATGATGGGTAAGGCGGCGCGCTTAGGTAGCGTCGCGACTCCCAGGCCCGCAGCCACAAGGTGCCCCACGGCGTCAAAGCTGCGGACCTGCATTCGAAGTTTGAAGCTACGCCCCACAGCACGAGCTGCGGCCTGTTGTTGCTGCAGCATCGCAGCGCCCGCGTTCAGACTGATCCACTGTTCATCAAGCGTGTCTACAAAGGCGATTGGCGTCCGGCCCGCGAGCGGATGATTCGCTGGGAGCACGAGCACCAATTCGTCATCACGAAAGTGACGTACATCGAGTCCCGGTGTAGCTGCAGCTTCGACAAAGGCACCGATGTCTGCTCGACCATCGCGTAGTGACGCAACCACCTGCGCGGACACCAATTCTTCAACGTCGACCTTTACGCCTGGATGCAACTGTGCATACCGGGCGAGCAGCGGAGGTAGAAATTGATTGATCGCGGCGGTGCTCGAACACAGTTGGATATGGCGAACTACGCCTTGTCGAATGTCCGCGAGTTCCGCGACCAATCGATCAAGCTCCTGCAGCAAAGACAGTCCACGGCGTAAAAACGCACGACCTGATGCCGTGGGAGTCAGCCCTCGAGAGTGCCGCTCAAAGAGCGCTGTGCCTAACGTGATCTCCATATCGCGGATACGTCGACTCGCCGCCGGAAGCACTAAATTGCATTCGCGAGCTGCGGCCGTGAGGCTGCCCGTCCGCGCGCACGCGACAGCGAGTCGAATCGAGACAAAGTCGAACCGAGCA
>JAKPSO010000075.1 GCA_029571495.1 Pseudomonadota bacterium | reverse complement strand
GTCGTCACCACCCCCACGGGCGCGACAGTGAATGGCAAGGTGCGCGTCGTAGCGCCGACCGTTGATACCACAACACGCAACGCGCTCGTTTACGTAGATTTGGTGAACAGCAACGCGGCGAAAGCGGGCATGTTTGCCAAGGGCGACTTCGCCGTGGGATCGGCCAGTGCGCTTTCTTTGCCGCAGCAAGCGGTCGTTTTGCGCGACGGCTTCTCTTATGTGTTCAAGCTCGAAGCAGGTAACAAAGTTTCACAGCTTAAAGTGCAAACCGGTCGCCGCGTCGGTGAACGGGTTGAGATTTTGAGCGGCGTTAAGGCGGGCGACGAAGTGGTTTCGACCGGGGCCGCTTTCCTCGCTGAGGGCGACACCGTGCGCGTCGCCGCCGCGCCATCGGCAGCGGCGACGCCAACCGCCTCCGGCAACGTCGCCGCGCCGGCCAAGCAGTAAGGACGCCACGCGATGATGAACGTTTCTTCTTGGTCGATCAAAAATCCGATTCCTTCGGTGATGATCTTTGTGCTTCTGACGCTGGCGGGGCTGTTCTCGTTCCAGTCGATGAAGGTACAAAACTTTCCCGATCTTGATCTACCCACGGTCACCGTCGCGGCGTCGCTGCCCGGCGCGTCGCCGGGGCAGCTAGAGAACGAAGTCGCGCGCAAAATCGAAAATTCGATTGCGACGCTACAAGGCGTCAAGCACATCTACACCAAGGTGCAAGACGGCGGCGTGACGATCACCACGGAGTTTCGTCTTGAGAAACCTGTGCAAGAGGCCGTCGACGACGTGCGCTCCGCTGTGTCACGCGTTCGTGCCGAATTGCCCGGCGATTTGCGCGATCCGATCATCACCAAGGTTGACCTCGCGGGCGGCGCTGTGCTCGCTTACACCATCGCGTCGAAGCGTATGGATGACGAGGCGCTCTCTTGGTTTGTGGACAACGCTTTGACACGAAAACTGCTATCTGTTCGCGGCGTTGGCGCGGTGACACGCGTCGGCGGCGTTGACCGGCAGATCCAAGTTCAACTCGACGCCGCGCGCATGCAATCGTTGCGCGTGAGCGCGGCCGATATTTCCCGGCAGCTGCGTCAGGTGCAAACGGAAGCCGGTGGCGGTCGCTCGGACCTTGGTGGGGCAGAGCAACCGATTCGAGTCCTCGCGAACGTGGGTTCCGCTGAAGAAATTGCGGCGATGCAGATTTCGCTTAACGATGGTCGACGCATTCGCCTCGATCAGGTCGCAACGATCAAGGACACGATTGCCGAACAACGCTCTGCCGCGTTTCTTAACGGCAAGCCAGTGGTCGGCTTTGAAGTGTCGCGCAGCAAAGGCGCGAGCGAAGTCGAAGTCGGTGCCGGCATTCGCAAATCATTGGCCGAGCTCAAGGCGGCTAACCCCGACCTCGAACTCTCGGAATCATTCGACTTCGTGACGCCGGTGGAAGAGGAATACAACGCGTCGCTACGCCTCTTGATCGAAGGCGGCCTGTTGGCGGTGCTCGTCGTGTTTCTCTTCTTGCGCGAATGGCGCGCCACCTTTGTGTCAGCGGTTGCGTTGCCGTTGTCCGTGATTCCTGCGTTCATTGGCATGCACTATTTGGGCTTTTCGATCAACGTGGTGACGCTCTTGGCGCTGTCTTTGGTGATCGGTATTTTGGTGGACGACGCGATCGTGGAGGTTGAGAACATCGTGCGTCACTTGCGCATGGGCAAGACGCCCTATGAAGCAGCGATGGAAGCGGCCGATGAGATTGGCCTAGCGGTGATCGCAACAACGTTTACGCTCATCGCGGTGTTCTTGCCGACAGCATTTATGAGCGGCATTCCGGGCAAGTTCTTTAAACAATTTGGCTGGACAGCGTCGCTCGCGGTATTCGCTTCGCTCGTTGTCGCGCGCTTGCTGACCCCGATGATGGCTGCGTACATCATGAAACCGATCGTCAGGGCCCACAAAGATCCGAAATGGTTGTCGATTTACATGCGATGGGCGGCGTGGTGCCTAAA
>JAKPSO010000073.1 GCA_029571495.1 Pseudomonadota bacterium | reverse complement strand
TCATGCGAGAAGCTGCCTTTCTGCGCGTGGTCGCGAAGGCACGCGTCATCAATGGCATTCTGCGTTCTCATCCCCTGCGACAGCCAGACGATGAACGGAATTTCCTTTTGCTCCTTCGGCGCGATGGGGTACGGGACCCCGTGCAAGTACAGCCCGTTTTCGCCCAGCGATTCGCCGTGGTCGGAGACGTAAATGAGCGCCGTCGACGAGAACGCACCCGTGCTTTCGAGCGCTTTCAGCCGATCGATGAGTAGAACGTTAATGTGATCGGTGTAGGCAATCGTGTTGCTGTAGGCGTTCTCAAGCGATTCCTTCGTGCAGCGGCGCAAGTCTTCTTCCTCACACGCCGGGGTGAAGCGCTTGTACTCGTTGGGATAGCGCGAGTAGTAGTTGGGGCCGTGGCTGCCCATCGCGTGCAGCACGATGACGCGACTTCCGGCGCTTGGTTTGCTCGTCGTCGAGTCGAAGGCCTCAACGAGAATTTCGTCGAGACACTCCCCGTTTGCGCACCAGCGAGAATTTTTGTCGCCAAACACTTCGCTTGACGGCACGCGCGCGCACACGCCCTTGCAGCCTGCATCGTTGTCAATCCATTCGACCGCAACGCCCGCCTTGACCAATACATCCAGTAAATTGCTCTGGTAGTTGGCGCGAATCGCGTTGAAGCCATTGCGCGTCATGTTTGAGAACATGCACGGCACCGAATAGACCGTCACCGTGTCACACGAATGCGCGTTTTGCAAAGCGATCGCGCCGCGTACGCGCATTTCCGGGTTGGTGTCTCGCGCATAGCCGTACATCGAGAAATTCTTGGCGCGCGCAGTTTCTCCAACCACGATCACCAATAGTGACTTTGCAGAGCCACTCGCTTCGCGTTTCGCGTCTTCACCCAACACCAAAAAATTACCGGGTGTTTGCCAGCGCTCGCGCAGCCGCATCGTGGTGCCAACGAGATAGTTGCCGGGCACGACCTTGTTGATGAGTTGATGATCGTGACTTCCGAGCGTGGCGAAGTCCTTGTAGAACAGCGCAGCTAGCAGTGCGAGCGTTGCCACGGCGAGCGCCGGTGCGATGAACGTTTCGCGCCAGCGCCGACCGCGCGTCGATGCGCGGCGTACGTGGACAAATCCAAGGGCGAGCGCAGGAAGCACCGCCAGCAGCGCGACATGCCAAATGGCGTGCGCGTTGACCAAGTGCAGCGCCTCGCGCGGCGATGTTTCAAGAAAGCTGTCGATCGTGCCGCGATTGACGCTCGCGCCGAATTCGCTCATCAAGTAGCCAATCATCGCATTGATGATTAGTAACAGCGCGCAGATCCATTTGCCGAATCGATTGCTAATCAGCGGCGCGATGAGGAGCGCGGTGACCGCTACGATAAAAAGCGGCACCGCAGCGAAAAATACGTTTCCGTAGAACGTGTCGAGCGGGATAAGCGTCGCCACGTGCCGCAGCAACGACATGTTGCTGAGAAACGTCATGGCAAGCGCCACGACCAGCACGAAGCCCCACAGCGGAAGCGTAAACCGCGGCGGCCTGAGTCTACTGAGGCCGATCAGCATGGTGCGGTCGCCACTACCCCGGGCTCGCGGTCAGAGCGGTGCATTGTTAGGCATCGTGATCAGGCCACTACCGCAGAAGCGGTCGGGCGCGAGATAGCGCACGCGCGAGGCGTAGAGCGTAGCGGTGAGTTTGGTGTTGTTGAGCATCTGAACTTCCGGGAGCGTGCGCGACGGCACACGATGGTGTTTTGCTGCGCGTCGCGTCAACGAGTGTGTGCGTGTGTGTCGACATCGCCGAAGGTAAACGGCGAAATACGTGAAAGGCTAAGCGCCACGAAATTTACGCTTCATAACTGCCAAGCCTGCGCGCAGCGCTGCGAGATCTTCATCGCTGCACGTTGCGAGCGCGTTGGCGATCTGCACGCGTGCATCGCCACGAATGCGCTCCATCTGCGCGACGCCGGCATCCGATAAACGCAACTCAGCGCGGCGTTTGTCGTCGGCGGCGGTGTTCACGGTGACCGCGCCCGAGCGCACCAAACGATCCACCATCGCCGAGGCGGTCGGTAGC
>JAKPSO010000066.1 GCA_029571495.1 Pseudomonadota bacterium | reverse complement strand
CCCGACCTTTGCCAACACCTTGATCGCGTTTGATCAAAGCGGTCGCTTGTTGGCGCGCGTTCGTGAATTGTTTTTTAACCTCACGGCCGCCGAAACTTCGCCTGAGTTGCAGAAAGTCGAGCTCGAAATCGCGCCGAAGTTGTCTGCGCACAACAGCGCGATTTATATGAATGACACGCTCTTCGCACGTATCGATGCGCTGCACTCGAAGGCAGATTCGTTGGGGCTTTCGCACGAACAAAAACGGCTGCTCGATCGCGTGCATCTTGATTTTGTTCGCGCTGGCGCGAAGCTCGCACCGGCATCAAAAACGCGCTACGCCGAAGTCATGGCGAGGCTTGCGGCCCTCACGACGCAATTCGCGCAAAACGTGCTGGCTGATGAGTCAAGCTATCAACTGCTCCTTCGCGACGAGCGCGATCTGGCGGGCTTGCCCGACTCATTGCGCAACGCGGCCAAAGAAGCGGCCGTCGCACGCGGCGTCGACGATGCGTACGCGATCACGTTGTCACGCTCGCTGATTGTTCCTTTCCTGACCTTCTCAGAGCGTCGTGATTTACGCGAACAAGTGCAAAAGGCGTGGGCGTCGCGTGGTGAACATGACGGCGCAAACGACAACCGAACGCTCGCAGTCGAAATTCTGAAGCTGCGGCAGGAGCAAGCCGCGCTGCATGGTTGCGCGACGTTTGCCGATTACGCGCTCATTGATCGCATGGCCGGGACGCCGTCTGCGGTTCAGGGCTTGCTCGGCAAAGTGTGGGAACCGGCCAAGAAGCGCGCGGAGGCGGAACAAGACGCCATCACCGCGACGGCGCGAGCTAGCGGCTTTACACATTCCATTGAGACGTGGGACTGGCGCTACTTCGCCGAGAAAGTGCGGCAGACGCGTTACAACCTCGACGACGCCGAAACGAAGCCGTACTTCGAACTTAACGCCATGATGCGCGCGATGTTTGATTGCGCGGGCCGGCTCTTTGGGCTCAAGTTTGAGGAGAAGCAGGGCATTCCGATGTACCACCCAGACGTGCGCACGTTTGAAGTACACAACGCCGCAGGTGCACTGGTCGGTATCTTTTTGTCGGACAACTATGCGCGCGCGACCAAGAGCGGTGGCGCGTGGATGAGCGCATATCGCTTGCAAGCGCATATGCCCGAGGGTCCTGTCATTCCGATCATCGCGAATCACAACAATTTCGCTAAAGCGCCCGCGGGCGAACCGACGCTATTGAGCCTTGACGACGTGCGCACGCTTTTTCATGAGTTTGGCCACGGGCTGCATGGATTGCTCTCCAACGTCACCTACGAGCGACTCTCGGGCACGAATGTGCTGCAAGACTACGTCGAATTGCCGTCGCAACTCTACGAGCACTGGGCGCTCGAACCGGAAGTGCTCGATAAACACGCACGCCACTACAAAACCAATGAGGCGATGCCGCAGTCGCTGCGCGAACGCATCGAAGCGGCACGACTGTTCAACAAAGGTTTTGAGACGGTGCAGTACACGTCAAGCGCACTGGTCGACATGGCCGCGCACGCATTGTCGAGCTATGAAGGTTTTGATCTCGTCGCTTTCGAAAAGGCCGAACTCGGGCGCCTCGGTATGCCGCACGCGATCCCGATGATGCACCGTCTCACGCACTTCCGGCACCTGTTTTCTGGTCACGATTACGCGGCCGGGTACTACGTCTACATGTGGGCCGAAGTGCTCGACGCCGATGCGTTTGACGCGTTTGTTGAAGCGGGCAGCGCCTTCGACGCAGCGACTGCTGAGCGCTTGAAGCGCTACGTCTACTCCGCTGGCAACACCATCGAACCGAAAGACGGTTACGCCGCGTTTCGAGGGCGCGCGGCGAGTGTGGAGCCTATGCTCAAAAAGAGAGGGTTGGTGGGCGTGGATGCGTAGGGTGCGGTTCACCGCACCCAAATTGGTACGAGGCG
>JAKPSO010000048.1 GCA_029571495.1 Pseudomonadota bacterium | reverse complement strand
GCGCGCAGCCGATGGATGCGGTGGTGCTGATTGGCGGCTGCGACAAAACCGTGCCCGCGCAGCTCATGGGCGCGGCCTCGGCGGGCATTCCGGCGATTCAACTCATTACCGGCTCCATGCTCACCGGCTCGCATCGCGGCGAGCGCGTTGGCGCGTGCACCGATTGCCGACGTTACTGGGGCAAATATCGCGCTGAGGAAATTGATGCCGAAGAAATTGCGGACGTAAACAATCAACTCGTCGCCAGCGTCGGCACGTGTTCGGTGATGGGCACGGCAAGCACGATGGCCTGCATCGCCGAAGCGCTCGGCATGACCGTACCCGGTGGCGCCTCACCACCCGCGGTGACGGCGGATCGTATTCGCGTTGCTGAAGAAACGGGTGCGCGCGCTGTGCAGATGGCGATTGATGGATTGACCGTGGACAAAGTGCTCACGGCAGACGCGTTCGAGAACGCGATGCGCGTGCTGCTGGCGATCGGTGGCTCTACCAACGGCATCGTGCATCTCGCCGCCATCGCGGGCCGCGTGGGGCTCGATATTGATTTAGGTGTGCTTGATCGTATGGGCCGCGAAACGCCCGTGCTGGTTGACCTCAAGCCTTCAGGCCAGCACTACATGGAAGACTTTCATCACGCCGGCGGCATGGCCACGTTGCTGCGCGAACTCCAACCGCTTCTAAAACTCAATGCGATGACCGTGACCGGCCGCACGCTGGGCGAAGAGCTTGAAGCCACTGGACCGAGCTTCAAGCAAGACGTAGTGCGTCCGTTCAATAACCCCATTTATCCGCAAGGCGGAATCGCCGTGTTGCACGGCAACCTCGCGCCCGGCGGCGCGATCATCAAGCAGTCCGCCGCCGACGCGAAGCTCATGGAACACGAAGGTCGCGCTGTGGTGTTTGAGAACGCGCAAGACTTGGCTGCGCGCGTAGATAGCGACGATTTAGACGTGACCGCCGACGACATTCTCGTGCTCAAAAACATTGGCCCCAAAGGCGCGCCGGGCATGCCAGAGGCGGGCTACCTGCCAATTCCAAAAAAACTTGCCCGCGCCGGGGTGAAAGACATGGTGCGCATTTCTGACGGACGCATGAGCGGCACCGGCTACGGAACCATCGTGCTGCACGTCACGCCAGAATCCGCCACCGGCGGCCCCCTCGCCCACGTAAGGAGCGGCGACCGCATTCGCCTAAGCGTAAAAAATCGCGAGATCAGCTTGCTCGTGCCCGACGAAGAATTGGCCCAGCGTGCGCGCGACAACCCGATCACCGCGCCCACCGCGCAACGCGGTTACTTAAAGCTATTTTTGGACACCGTCACGCAGGCGGATCAGGGTGTGGATTTTGATTTCTTGCGGGGCAAATGACCGAGGCTACCGCCCACCCGCCACATCCAGCACCGATCCGGTCGTGTAGCTCGAATCGTCGGATAGCAGCCAAAGAATGGCTTGCGCAACCTCTAGCGCCGTGCCGCCGCGTTGCATGGGGACGTGCGGTGCCATTTGCGCTACGCGGTCCGGGATGCCGCCGCTGGCGTGAATATCTGTGTCGATGATGCCG
>JAKPSO010000044.1 GCA_029571495.1 Pseudomonadota bacterium | reverse complement strand
CTCGGGTCGAGTGCACCGTTGGGTAGGTAGCGCGCGAGGCAGAAGTCGGTGTTGGCTCCATTGGAGCAGGATCCGGCGACCAAGAGCTTGCCGTCGGCTTGCCGCGCGAGATCAAGGGCGAAGCCGCCTCCCAGGCCGATGGATGTGATCACTTTGCCTGTCGTGTTGAAGCTCGTGTCGAGCGCGCCGTTCGGTAAGAAGCGCGCGAGGCAGAAGTCGTAGTTGCTGCCATTGGAGCAGTATCCGGAGGCGACGAGCTTGCCGTCGGGTTGTAGCGCAAGCGCGTTGGCGACGTCAGCGCCCCCCGTCCCAACAGCGGTCACGACTTTGCCGGAGCCTAAGCCGAATGAGATGTCTAAATCGCCCGGCGCTGCGTGCGCCGCGAACGGCACGCAGAGCGCTATGGTGGCAAGTAGGCGACTGAAAGGATGAATCATGAGGTTCTGGAAAGAGTTCTTGAAGTGAAGGCCGCTGTCCTCTCATGCATAGTCGCAGATTGCGCTGCGGGTGCGCCAGTGGACACAGCGATCACGACTGGTCGATTCTAGGGCGCGAGGGGGCGTTTACGACGCGTCTCGTTGTAGGTTCAGAGTGTTGTATTAATGGCTTTCTAGCGCTAACGACAGCTGGTTGGACGTTCTAGGCCGATTTGCGCTTATCTCAACTACATAATAAATATGGCGCAAACGACCACTGGACTGTCGTTGAAGCCATAAAGCTGTTGAGAAGCCCAACGCATCGATCAAACTTGCACGCGTCCGCTACGTCGACGGATCGTTTCGCCGCGCAGATACACTGCACGGCTTTGTCAATTTGATCGACTGAATTTCCGATGCCTGAATCCTTGATCGTGCGTCTTGCACGAGACGTTGTTATTGCCCCGAAACAAGCTGAAGCGGCGGTTGCGCTGCTTGATGGCGGCGCGACCGTGCCGTTCATCGCGCGTTACCGCAAAGAAGCGACCGATGGACTGGACGATGTGCAGTTGCGCTTTTTGGAAGAGCGTTTGGGGTATTTGCGGGAGCTGGATGAGCGGCGCAATGTGGTGTTGGCGACGATCAAAGATCAAGGCAAGCTGACCGATGAGTTGGCGCTTGCTCTCGACCGAGCGCTCACCAAACAAGAGATCGAAGACCTGTATTTGCCGTACAAAGTGAAGCGCCGCACGAAAGCGCAGATCGCGCGCGAGGCGGGTTTGCAGGCGTTGGCCGATGCGCTGCATGCCGACCCGACGTTAACGCCGTTGGTTGAGGCGACGAAGTATGTGAACTCGGGCACGTTGCCCGACGGCACGGCATCGACGTTTACGGACGCGCAGGCCTGCCTTGACGGCGCGCGCGACATTTTGTCGGAGACCTGGGCGGAGACGCCTGCGCTCGTGGGCCGCATGCGCGAATGGCTGTGGCAGAACGGGTTGTTCGAAAGCAAAGTTGCTGAAGGCAAGGAGAAAGACGGCGATAAGTTCCGCGATTATTTCGACTACGCAGAGCCGATTGGCAAGGTGCCGTCGCATCGTGCGCTGGCGGTGTTTCGCGGCTGGTTGGCGGAGGTGTTGACGGTGAAGCTCGTGCAGCCGGACGCGCAACCTGTTGCCGGCGCTACGACGTCCTCGAGCGCGGCGGTGTTCACCCCATGCGAAGGCATGGTCGCGAACGAAGTGCAGTGGACGCATCAGGGCCGCGCGGCGGATGATTGGTTGAGGCGCGTGGTGACGTGGACGTGGAAGGTGAAGCTCGCGCCGTCGTTGGAGCGAGATCTGTTTGCGAAGCTTCGCGAAGGCGCGGAAGAGGTGGCGATCAAAGTGTTTGGCGACAACGTGCGCGACCTGATGCTTGCAGCGCCCGCGGGCAACAAAGTGGTGATGGGGCTCGACCCGGGCATTCGCACGGGCGTGAAAGTGGCGGTCGTGGACTCGACGGGCAAAGTGGTCGGGACGAACACCGTGTATCCGCATGAGCCGCGCAAAGACTGGGACGGTTCGCTGCACGCGCTGCGCAAGATGTGCGAGGAACATCGCGTGCAACTCATCGCGATTGGTAACGGCACGGCGAGCCGCGAGACCGATCAATTGGCGGCGGATTTGATTAAGCAACTCGGTGGCGGAGTGACGAAAGTCATCGTGTCCGAGGCGGGTGCGTCGGTGTACTCCGCGAGCGAATACGCGTCGCAAGAATTGCCGGATCTGGATGTGAGCATTCGTGGCGCGGTGAGCATCGCGCGGCGCTTGCAGGACCCGTTGGCGGAGCTTGTGAAGATCGACCCGAAGTCCATCGGCGTGGGGCAGTACCAGCACGACGTGAATCAATCGCTGCTTGCGAAAAAGCTCGATGCGATCGTGGAAGATTGCGTGAACTCGGTGGGTGTGGATGTGAATTTGGCGTCCGCGCCGCTGCTCGCGCGCGTGGCCGGTTTGTCGGCGAGCAACGCACGTGCGATCGTTGCGCATCGTGAGCAAACGGGTGCGTTTGCGAGCCGCGAGGCGATTCGCAAAGTGTCGGGCATCGGCCCGAAAACCTTCGAGCAGTGCGCGGGTTTTTTGCGCATTCGCGATGGTGAGAATCCGCTCGACGCGAGTGCGGTGCACCCTGAAAGTTACGCGCTGGTGCAGAAAATTATCGAGCGTGCGAGGAAGCCGTTGTCGGAATTGTTGGGCAATGCAAGTGCGCTCAAGGCCGTTCCGGCGAACGCGTTTGTTGCTGAAGGCGTCGGCGAGATTACGGTGAAGGATGTGCTCGCCGAGCTAG
>JAKPSO010000041.1 GCA_029571495.1 Pseudomonadota bacterium | reverse complement strand
ACCTCAACGACCCGAAATTCAAACGTCGCAGCCAAATTTGGTTCGGCAAGCACGATAAAGACGGCTTCGCACATCGGTCGTGGATGAAAAACCAAGGTCACCCGAACGACCTGTTCGACGGCCGCCCAGTGATCGGCATTTGCAACACCTGGAGCGAACTGAACCCGTGCAACGCGCACTTCCGCGAAATCGCGGATTTTGTGAAAAAAGGCGTGTGGGAAGCCGGCGGCTGGCCGCTCGAATTTCCGGTGATGTCGCTCGGCGAAGTACTGCTGCGGCCCACCGCGATGCTGTGGCGCAACCTCGCGAGCATGGACGTTGAGGAGAGCATTCGCGGTAATCCGATGGATGGCGTCGTCCTCCTCATGGGCTGCGACAAGACAACGCCGTCGCTGGTCATGGGCGCTGCCTCGTGCGATTTGCCGACCATTGGTTTGAGCGGCGGGCCGATGCTCAACGGTCGGTACAAGAAAGAAATTCTCGGCAGCGGCACCGGCGTCTGGCAGATGAGCGAAAAAGTGCGCGGCGGTCACATGAAGATCGAAGAATTCATGGACGCCGAGGCCGGCATGCACCGCAGCAAGGGCCATTGCATGACCATGGGCACCGCGAGCACGATGGCTTCGATGGTCGAGTCGCTCGGTCTCACGTTGCCGGGCAATGCCGCCATTCCCGCGGTGGACGCGCAGCGCTATCGCCTCGCGCAGCTCACGGGGCGCCGCATCGTGGAGATGGTGAAACAAGACGTTCGCTTGAGCCACATTCTCACGCGCAAAGCCTTCGAAAACGCGATCAAAACGCTCGCCGCGATTGGCGGCTCGACCAACGCGGTGGTGCATCTGCTCGCAATGGCCGGGCGCATCGGCGTGCCGTTGAAGCTCGACGATTTTGAGTTGGGCTCGAAGATGCCCGACCTCGTTGACATCCAACCGAGCGGCAAATATTTGATGGAAGATTTCTACTACGCCGGTGGCTTGCCCGCGGTGCTCAAAGAGATCGGCGACCATCTGCACAAAGACGCGATCACGGCCAACGGCAAAACGATTTGGGAGAACGTCAAAGACGCGGAGTGCTACGACCGCAATGTGATCCGCGAACTGAACAACCCATTCATGCCCAACGCGGGCATCACCATTCTGCGCGGCAATCTCGCACCCAACGGCGCGGTGATCAAGCCCAGCGCCGCCACCGCAAAGCTCTTGCAACATCGCGGCAAAGCGGTGGTGTTCGAGACCATTGAAGAGCTGCACGCACGCATCAACGACGAGTCGCTAGACATCGACGAAAACAGCGTGATGGTGCTCAAAAACTGTGGCCCAAAAGGCTACCCCGGCATGGCCGAGGTCGGCAACATGCCGCTGCCACCGAAAGTGCTGCGCAAAGGCATCAGCGACATGGTGCGCGTAAGCGACGCCCGCATGAGCGGCACCGCGTACGGAACGGTGGTGTTGCACGCGGCGCCAGAGGCCGCAGCTGGCGGCCCGTTGGCCTTCGTGCAGACGGGTGATTACGTCGAACTCGACACGGCTGGACGCGCGCTGAAACTCGAAGTGTCGGACGCTGATCTCGCGAGACGCAAAGAAGGTTGGACGCCGCCCAAACCGTGGCTTGACCGCGGCTACGTGCGCTTGTACGTGGATCATGTGATGGGTGCCGACACAGGAGCGGATTTGGATTTCCTAGTCGGGAAATCTGGGACGCCTGTGCCGAGAGAAAGTCACTAGACGCCAACCGGCGGAGTCCTCGGCGCACGCCGGGGCGCGCTTCCGTTCGTGGTGAGCCTGTCGAACCATGAACTCGTAAACCGGTAGGGTGCCGGTTTACCGCACCCAAATTGATACCAACCCATTTGGATTCGGCGCGAACGTTTGCGCCTTAACCACCGTTCACCCTGAGCTTGTCGAAGGGTTTGATTGAATGAGGTTGTTCGTTTGCCACGGCTTCGTTTCGCCTTTCGGCGAGTTACTTTTTGGCATTGCCCAAAAAGTAACCAAAAAGGCTAGCCCCGGCACCCCGCTTGTTCCCTGCGGTGCTCGCAACGGGCGGGCGACACTGGACATCGCACGGACGCGACGCTAACGCGTCGGTAAGTGCGA
>JAKPSO010000999.1 GCA_029571495.1 Pseudomonadota bacterium | reverse complement strand
GAATGATCGTGAGACCCAATTCGATGCAGCCATTGACGAGGCCGATCACCTCTTCTTCGGTGTCTGGGTGCAACACGACAAACGGATACTCAACGCGCCAGTCCGTTGCGTCGGTGACGTGCGAGACACGGGCCAAGCCGTCGAACGTGATGTTGTCTTTGTGAGTGACCTTGCCAAGTACCTTGACGACGCGCTTACGCATGTCGTAAGTCTCGCGAAACTGCGCTTCGAACTGATCCACCGCGCGTTTCGCACGCACGACCAATTCGCCTACTTTTTCTTTGCGCGAGGCCCCTTCGGCATCCGCCACGTCCACATTGCGACGCTTTTCCACTTCAGCCAGGCGATGGCGCAAAGCTTCGATCAACTGCGCGCGCCGCCGCGGGTTGTCGATCATGTCGTCTTGCAAGTACGGGTTGCGCTCGACGACCCAAATGTCGCCAAGCACTTCGAACAACATCCGCGCGCTGCGTCCGGTCTTACGCTCACCGCGCAGTGACAGCAAAATGTCCCACGCATCGTCACCCAAGAGGCGGATGACGATTTCTCGGTCAGAAAAGCTCGTGTAGTTGTATGGAATTTCGCGGATGCGACTGCCGGAGTCACTGTGCGCGCTCGCCGAGCCCACCAGCGCGGCCTTTTGCGCGATGGTTCTAGGCAGTGGTTCGCTGGCCACCGCCGTTGCTGGCAGAGCGTCTAGTCGAAGCAGGGAGAGGAGCGGTCGCGGGAAGAAAGCCTTCATGGGCTCGGGCACAGGTCGCAGCGTACGGCGGCCAAAGTCAGCGGAGCCGCATTGTATCGCGGTGCAGCATAGGCCGAAACCCGCATGAAACCACGTTTGGCAGCGGGTTTATGTAGCATTCAAGACCTCCCTGCCAGCCACAGCAATTTAAAGGCCCTGCGTAATGAAATTTCGTTTTCCCGTCATCATCATTGACGAAGATTGGCGCTCTGAATCGGCTTCTGGGCTAGGCATTCGCGCGCTGGCAAAAGCGCTTGAAGAGCAAGACATGGAAGTCGTGGGCGGCTTCACGTACGTCGACGTTGGCATGGTCGCTAACCAAGCGGCACGCGCCTCGGCGTTCGTGGTGTCGATTGACGACGAAGAGGTCAACGAAGACGGCGTCGAAAGTCAGGCTGTGCACGACTTGCGCAAATTCATCCAAGCGACGCGCAAACGCAACGCTGATGTGCCGATCTTTTTGTTTGGTGAAACGCGCACTTCGCAACACTTGCCCAACGACATTTTGAAGGAGCTGCACGGCTTCATTCACATGTTCGAGGACACGCCGGATTTTGTGGCACGGAACATCCTGCGCGAAGCGAACAAGTATCTGGGCTCGCTCGCGCCACCGTTTTTCAAAGAGCTCCTCGACTATGCCAACGATGGGTCGTACTCGTGGCATTGCCCTGGACACTCAGGTGGCGTGGCGTTTTTGAAGAGCCCCGTCGGGCAGATGTTCCACCAATTTTTTGGTGAAAACATGCTGCGCGCTGACGTCTGCAACGCGGTGGAAGAGTTGGGCCAATTGCTCGACCACACCGGCCCGGTCGCGGCCTCGGAGCGTAACGCTGCGCGCATTTTTGGCGCGGATCATTTGTTCTTCGTGACCAACGGCACGAGTACTTCAAACAAAATCGTCTGGCACGCCAACGTTGCGCGCGATGACATCGTGCTCGTGGATCGCAATTGCCACAAGAGCATATTGCACGCCATCATGATGACGGGCACGATACCGATCTTCTTGCAACCGACGCGCAATCACTTCGGCATCATCGGCCCCATCACGCGCGATCAATTCTCGGTCGAGTCGATCCAGAAAAAAATTGACGCGCATCCGCTGGTGAAAAACAAGAAAGCGAAGCCGCGCGTGATGACCATCACGCAAAGCACCTACGACGGCGTGCTCTACAACGTGGAGACGATTAAGCAGGAATTGCAAGGCTACGTTGAGAACCTTCACTTCGACGAAGCGTGGCTTCCGCACGCTGCGTTCCACCCGTTCTATCAGGACATGCACGCTATTGGGCCGGGCCGTAAGCCATGCAAAGAGTCCACGGTGTTCGCGACGCAAAGTACACACAAACTCCTCGCCGGCTTGTCGCAGGCGTCGCAGATTCTGGTGCAAGACGCTGAGAACCTAAAGCTCGATTTCACGCGCTTCAACGAGGCGTATCTGATGCACACATCGACTTCGCCGCAGTACGCGATCATCGCGAGTTGCGACGTGGCAGCGGCCATGATGGAGCAACCAGGCGGCGGCGCGTTGGTCGAGGAGAGCATCTCCGAGGCGCTCGATTTCCGTCGCGCTATGGCGAAGGTGGACGACGAGTTCGGCCAAGACTGGTGGTTCAAGACGTGGGGGCCGGATGCGTTTGATCACGTAGGTGTCGGCCAGCGCGAAGAATGGTTCCTGAAACCGACTGACGAGTGGCACGGCTTTGGCAACATCGAGCCGGGCTTCAATATGCTCGACCCGATCAAGGCGACGATTGTCACGCCGGGTCTCGACATCAACGGCAAGTTCGCGGATCAAGGCATTCCAGCGTCGCTCGTAACCAAATACCTTGCCGAGCACGGCGTGATCGTCGAAAAAACCGGGCTCTATAGCTTTTTCGTGATGTTCACGATCGGCATCACCAAAGGCCGTTGGAACACGTTGGTGACCGAGCTGCAGCAGTTCAAGACCGACTATGACGAAAACCAACCGTTATGGAAAGTCATGCCCGAGTTCGTTGCCAAATATTCGCAGTATGAACGCGTAGGTTTGCGCGATCTCGCGCAGCGCATACACGAGGTCTATCGCAAGTACGATGTCGCTCGCGTAACGACTGAGATGTATTTGTCGCCCATGGAACCGGCGATGAAGCCGAGCGATGCGTTTGAGCACTTGGCACATCGAACGGTTGATCGCGTGCCCATCGACGAGCTTGAAGGCCGTATCACCGCGATGCTGGTGACGCCCTATCCGCCGGGCATTCCTCTACTGATTCCGGGCGAACGCTTCAACAAAACCATTGTGCAATACCTAAAGTTCGCACGGGAATTCAACACCTTGTTGCCGGGGTTCGACACCGATGTGCACGGCTTAGTCATGGAGCATGACAAAGACGGCGAGCAATACTTCGTCGACTGCGTGCGGACGTAAGCTCGGCGCAATGCAATGCAA
>JAKPSO010000031.1 GCA_029571495.1 Pseudomonadota bacterium | reverse complement strand
CTTTGCCGGAGCGGCGGGCGTCGCGGGCGCGGCCGCCGCGGGGGCGCTTGGGGCGGCTGCGGCCGCGGCCGGTGCGGCACCCGCTGGCGTCCATGGCACGGCCTTGACCGGCGCGCTGCCGCGCAGCTTTTGGAAGCCATCGACCATCACTTGCTCGCCCGGCTGCAAGCCGCTCGTGACGACCCATTGGTTGTCTTTTGCCGCGCTGACCTTCACCGGACGCGGGCTCACTTTGCCATCAGCCGCGACCACCATCACGCTGTCGCCTTTGTCGCTGCGCGTGACGGCTTGTTGCGGAACGGTGATGACGTTGCTCGCTTGTGCTTGCTCGACGCGCACGCGCACATAAAGCCCCGGAAGCAACTGACCGCCGGGGTTCGGCACTTCGGCGCGAAGCGTGATTTGGCCCGTCGTAGCGTCAACCGTGAGATCAGAGAAGAGCAGTTTGCCCGGCTTCGCGTAGGTCGTACCGTCTTCCAGCACTAGCGTGACCGCCGCCGCGTCTGCGCCACCAGCGCGCTTCAATTGCCCCGCGGCCAATGCAGAGCGCAGCTTCATGACGTCCGCCGCTGATTGCGTGAAGTTCACATACATCGGGTCGATTTGCTGCACCACCGCGAGTTGCGTGGCTTCGCCTTGGCCGACCAGCGCACCCTCAGTCACCAGCGCGCGGCCAACGCGGCCCGAGATCGGTGCGGTGACGCGGGCGTAACCCACGTTGATATTCGCGGTGGTGATCGCGGCTTTGGCGGAGGCAACGTCGGCCTGCGCGGACTTTTGCGCGGATACGGCATTGACGTAGTCTTGTTTGCTGATCGCGTTGGCTTCGACGAGTGGCTTAAAGCGCTCCGCCTGCGCGGTTGTTTGAGCGAGATTGGCCTCGGCGCGCGCAAGTGTGGCTTGCGCGCTCTGCAGCGTGGCTAGGTAAGGCGCCGCGTCGATTTGAAACAGCGCTTGCCCTGCGCGTACGTCGCTACCTTCGCGAAACAAACGCTTTTGCAAAATACCCGCAGCGCGGGCGCGAACCTGCGCGACACGCGACGCTTCTAGCCGCCCCGGCAACTCGGTGACGAGCCCGACGTCGCGCGTCGCAACGATGACCACGCCGACCTGTGCAGGGGGCGGTGCGGGCGGCGCAGCCGCAGGCGCGGCGGCACCCGGCGCGTCGCCCGTTTTGCCGCACGCAGCGAGCAATGCGAGCGGCACCAATAAGAGCGCGGCGCGAGGGAATGAGCGGGGCGTGGCGAGCGGTTTCGACATGGTGAACAGCATTGGGTAGAGGTGACAGGCGGGCGCTCGGCGAACACACAAGCGCAGGCGCCATGATACTTCGTGTGGCTAACCAAATAGCGGCGCGTTTGTAGACGTGAGAAAATCACGGCCCGATACCGAAATGGCACCTCCATGAACCGTCGACAACGCATCACCGAACTGCTCCGTGACCACATCCTTATCCTCGATGGCGGTATGGGTACGATGGTGCAGCGCTACAAGCTCGGCGAAGCGGACTATCGTGGCCATTTGTGCCGCGATCATATGTGCGACCTCAAGGGCAATAACGATTTATTGGTGCTCACCAAGCCCGAAGTGGTTCGTGAAATTCACAATCAATATCTTGAGGC
>JAKPSO010000019.1 GCA_029571495.1 Pseudomonadota bacterium | reverse complement strand
CATTGGACGCGAGGCGGAAAGACACTTGAATTCGAACTCCATTGCACACAACAAAGCCCTCATAGAACTCGTCGCCTGCGTTTCCGGACCTCAACGTCCTATTCATGGTCATACACCCAACCCCACATCAACACGAAGCGTCCAGAGGCAGCTTCAGTTATTGTCGTTGGGTCCTTTTGCGGCGACGTGGCCGTAGTGATCGTCCCGCTATCCACTTCGATATCGTCGTCAGATCCGTCGGCGTACTTGGCGCGCGCTTCCGCGATCGCTTTCCAATCGGCAAGCGTGTTGTTGCACGATAGCGCCAAGGTGAAATCGCCGATCGTGACGTTATTGTCTTCGACGAACTGACGGATCTTCGCAATGCGCGCAGCATCCTTCATTCCCGCCAATGGATACCCCGCGGCCAACAGGCCGATTCTGGTTACCGTCCATCGCTTCTTATTGGTCTCGATCAGGCCAGCCGCGGCCAGGTCCGTTAGCTGTTGTGTCGCCACACCGCGTTCGGCCCATTGCGCCTTTGTTAGCGTGCCCCCTTGCCGTTGCGCGTCAAGAATTGCATCGCGTAAGATTGCTTCCATTGATAACTTTCTGCGCCACTCGGGCGCTTGTGTGAGTTGCACAAACGCACTTATGGGCGTTTGCGACATTGAGCTAACTCGCTCATCAGATGAGGGGTAGCGAGTGGTTTTGAAATTTTTGTTGACGTCTTAAATCGTAAGACGAGCTATTCCCCGAAGACGGGGTTGGCCCGTACGGGTGATAGATGCACTAGCGGAGAGTGCGCTTGCTGGTTTGACCACCAGTGGGGATTGATTCAATTCGTGTCGCGCCTTGAATCTGCGAATTCAAAGACGAGCATCAAAAGCATGACCTTTGATGCTCGCCCTCAGAGAGAGCAAGCACTTTTTTTCTTACAAGCGAAAGCGCGTAAGGCGAGTTAGCTTTGCGTTGACGGCCAGTGGACGGTTGACTCAAGCCGAGGACTATCCATCTCTGCTCCATGGTCGAAAACCGCTATGTTTGCTCCCGAACTGACGGTGAGAATCGACACTGAAAGAGCGTCGTTCGTTTGCGTCCCGTCGTCACGAAGGCGGCTGACTGTCAGCCAGAGCGAGTCATCCACAATGTAGTCGCGGCCGGCGGGCAGTCGCAAGTTGTCGTCAGCCACAAATGCCACTCCCATTGTTCCAGCGTTTCTGGATTCGGCATCTTTTGGTCTTGCGAATGTAGAGCGCTGATATGTGCCGGCCAAGATCGAGCTCTGGATCGACGCGGGCACATCGCTCAGGTACAGGTCACCGCTCGCGCTGGCAATTCGAAAATCAAGAAGCCCCTTTTCTGCGTGTAGCGACGGTAACAAAATTTTTTGTAAAGATGCACGCACTTCGTCATCGGTATCGCCGCTGACGAGTACCTGAATTGTTGCAATTTTCATAGTTTGTTTTTCTGCGCGGCAATCCGTCGCGCGTGTTTTGTTGTCTATTTGACGACCAGTCCGTTGCGAATCGCTTCGTTTGCATGGTCGAGAAAGCGTGGGTCAGTGGTTCTGCCACTTGGCCCGATGTAAATGGTTGCGTTCGCGTTTTCACTCAGGCAAACGTCGAACGGGATCATGTGGGAAGCGACATAGCCATCTTGAAAGCGAGCTCGCGCTTGCAACACGAATCCATCTATGTCAGTTCCTACGTGCAGCGCAGCGCCAGTAACCCGATCAGCCTGTGCGGCCGATGGGCCATACCAGTACCACGTAGTCGCGATCGTGCTCAAGCGGAATGAAGCGCTTGCTAAGTCAAGTTCCCGGACCGCGTCGCGTGCGTTGCGGATGCGAGCTAATAGCGCAGCATCAGGCTCAAAAACGAGAGTTTTCGGGCACTCCGACCACTCGCAGCTTGCGAAGCAGGTGACAACGATCTTCATCAAATTCCACGAGAAACCCCGCCGTTGAGGGCGGGGGGGATGTCAAAGCTTCGTGATGACATTCGCAGGCAGCCTAAAAGTACTCAGTTCGCGATCAACTTCCTCAACCAGATTGTCGAAAATGCGCACCGTGATCGTCCGATTGGCTGGGAACAGCGCGATGTCAACACCACCGCCTTCACCATCTGGCGAATAATCGTGCGCGTAATCGTCGGTGAGCGAGCGGACTCTTCGCAGCAGCATTTGATCCAAAGACAGATCCGGCGGCATAACCTCCAGATCGTCCGCGTAGCCCGAGTCTCCCTCGCCGCGTACAACGCGTATCAGAGACTCGACACCTGCTGCCTCCAGTTTGGTAAAGACGTCCTCCCACTCGCCTAAGTGATCATCAAGCTCTGTGGTTTCGTCACTTGATGCGATCAGCGCCTTGAGTTGCTCGCTGACTGCCTCTTCCAAACGTAGAAGAAGTTGGCTTAACGCCAATGCTTCATCCGGTCCTTCAATGCCCGCCGCGGTGAACGCTTTCGGAAAATTGATGCATTCAAACAAATCCGTGAGCAACGTCTTCTTAGGTCGTGCCGATTGTGTGGCTACGGAAAATAGGCTCAAGGCTGCCGACAACACTTCGAGTTCGGCCTTGTTAAATTTCTGGAACATAACTTCTCCTTTGGCCCGCGCATAGCGAGGACCGATGTGATGGGTATTACGCGCTCGTGTTGCGTAGTTGTTTAAGTTGATTGCCTTCGCTGAATACGACGGCGCCGCGATGGACATGACGGAGTAGCGACCACCAGGTGGGTTCCGTTTCAAGCACGGCGTGTTGATCGGCGCGGCCGTTGTTGTCTGATAGATGGACCTCAAGACACCGTTCGCAGGCCAGCATGTCTCCAACAAGATTCGCTTCGAATTTGCGTTCGTAGTGCGCGACAATGTTGAGATGCGATAAATCTAGGGCGTACGGGACGCCAGATTCGAGAAGAGCTCGGTAGGTTTCCCACGAATCAACATGGTAGGCATTCGGTTCATGTGGCGTTGGGTAGTGACCCTCAACCCCGACTGCGCATCCAAATAGATCGGAGAGCTTGAGAGCGTTGGCGATCATTTCGTCGAACGTGGAGAACTCCCGTCGACCTGCGTGAGCGGTGTATGCCGGCGCCTGAAGTAACTTGGAGACGCGCGCGAGTTCGCGGAAATAATCATTGTGGCACCTAGCCGCAGAAATATCGGCTCGCAGGAGATGCCTTTCGCCCACGCGAACATTGGCATGCAAGCGAAACTGTGATTCGGGAAAAGTGGAGGCAAGTTCGCCCACGATCTCATCGGTGAGTTGTTCGCGACACAGTTGCGGAACAATTTGCACTTCGCGTGTGCCAATACGGCCTAGCCACGGTTCCGCAACCGGCTCTTGCATGAGCGCACTTGCCTTTGCATAACTTACCCCTGGAAACGCCGCTAGGCTGAGCTGCGGACTGAAGTGCTCGAACGATGCTGGTTCGCTCATTCGGTAATCGCTTCGATCGTGGCGGCCGCTTTCGCGCCATCCGCGAGAAACGCCGCGTAGTTGCCATCAACCAGAAGGGCGTCGACGGCCTTGCGAGAGAACCGATACTGTGTGGGTTCGCGTTCAAGAAATCCGTAGTCGCAGGTGTTTTGCAAATACTCACCAGGGTCGTCACAGACGTTGGATTCTGGAAACACTTCGTCGCCAGCGCCGTCAAAGAATTCCATGCGAGTCGAGCACGACATGAATGCTCCACCGTTGTCGTCGTACTCCGGTTCGTAGTCAACCGTGACGACGGCTTCGCTGCAATTTTCTGTGGCCAACATCAACCCGACAACAAATTCTGTGAAATCTGCTGCCGACTCTCGCCGCAAATAGTGGCGCGCGGCTTCAATCACTCGGAATCGGTTGCGATGTAATGCTGGTGGCAGTGTTGTCCGTACTTTGCCAGACGCATCAATGCGCACTTTTGCTCGAGTAAACGCACGCATCAGCGATAAGGGCAACGCATTTGCTGTCGCCGCAGCAGCGGATTTAGTTGCTTTTGTTTTCATAGGTGATCCTGTTGACAGTTCGTGAGAGAACCGACAAAAAAGGACACGCCATGACCCGACGAACGGGCATGGCCCGTCCGGGTTAGAAATAGCACTCGTGAGAGTGAACATGCTGGTTTGACCACCAGCGGGGATTGATACTCAAAGTTTAGCGCGCTCTAATCGTATTTCAAAGACGCGCATCCAAAGCACCAGACTTTGGATGCGCGCCCTCAAGGGGAGGGCGTGCAATGGGTTGTTAACTTCGGCACTCGGCCATACCTGCGCCACTGACGTTGCGCGAGGTATGCCTGAGTTGATGTGATGCCTTAGTAGGTAGCGTTCAGATAGGGCGCGTCGGATGTGGCTTCAAAAGGAAGCTCTGTGACGAAATACCCGATGCGGTTGATGAGATGGAATCCGTCTGTGATGAGCCAACTGGGGGCGCATGTGTCACCCTCTTCGTCGAGCTCTGCTGCGTCCTCATCGTCACACTCGACAATGGTCCATACCGTGCCAGGATGCGTTGTATTTCGAGAAAATACGAACGCGACTTCCGCACCAAACGTTTCGTACATCCGACCGTCGGCCGCAGCGTTAGGGTCGATGTGATTTCGAATGGGTTTGAATCGCAGCTCCCATTCCTCAAACGTGAGCTCTGGGATCACTGTTGGCAATTCACTCATGCTGGATCGCCTCTTATTCAGTCGTAACAATCGCGACACGCGCTGGTGCTGAGGTTTTTCCAACAACGGCATTGAAGTGCTGAAGCACAGCCGACGCGATGCAGGGCTCGAGGCCGACTTCCGGTGAGGATAGACGACGCGTATCGAGTTGATGGTTGGCAAATACATCAATGACCAAATCATCAAGCGTTCGAAATTCTTTGCTCCAATTTGCGCCATCGTCTCGCTTGTCTTTGTACCGATACCGGCTGCCGTCGCTCGTCTCGTCAACTGAGATGGCGACGTACGGACGCCAGATCTGGCCTGCTTGCAGTGACGATGCGAACACCGTTTTCCAATGGTCTAAGGTCAGCTTCACCGCCTCAGAGGTTGGAACGGGGGGCAGTGCTCTGTGCTCGCGGAGCGCTTCGAGCAGATCCACCGCCTCACGTAATTGATCGTGGTCACAACCGGCGGCGTACGCGAGACCAACAACACTCGAGAGCAGGCGCGCGAGATCCGCGCTGGCCACGAGTAAGGGTCGAACGACGTGCCATTCGGTTTCTCGCTCGGACAGAGCCGAATCCTTCGGTTCGCCTGACTCACGGTCAGATTCATGCCAATCGGCTAGAAACAGATCCCCGATACCGAGGATGCGGTCAATGTCGAATCGAGTGATTGGTACAGGTTCATTGTCTTTCAGCCACTTTTCTGCGGCTTCAACGTCCGCAAACCCCGCAACCAGCAACATCTCAGATTGCGGATGCGTACTGACAACGATTGAGGTCCCGATCGCGCGGCACACCGCCGCGATACGGTTTGCGAAAACAACAATCGACTCGCCATCCATTTCGCGTTGCCAGTATTCAAAGTCGGCAACAGCGATTTTTGTCACTTCACCCTGTTGGATCCAACGGGCGATTTCGGCCATGTCACCAACGGATAGCTTGTCGTCTGGCTCGGTTGCGTTGAGCGTCGCTGCGGCCGCTCTTGCCATCACAGTGACGTAATTCTTCGTGTTCATATTTTCTTTCAGTTTGGTGAGAGGGAGCGCACGGCGCGCCCCGTCAACAAGGATTTAGTTGTGTTTGTGCGCGGCTTAACCCGTTGCACGCGAAAGGCTGTAGCCTGTCGTTTGTTCTGGCTCGACGTCTCGTCGCAGGCATCGCAATGCGTTGGCGATGCGTTTGCCCAATGCAAACACAGGCTTGAAGAGCACGGCTTGCCCAAGGATCTGATGTGCCGAAGTTTCGGACAGTCCTGCGAACAGCGTTTCAGGAAAGCCCTTGATTCGAGCGTGCTCGGCCGCGGTGAATTTGCGCAACAGCTCTGGATTGTTTGGGTGCACAACGAGAGGGTCGGTTGATCCACCCTTTGCGTAGCCCTTACGGAGCGTTGGAACGCTTTTGTCGCTTGGGCTGACAGCTTGCATCATGAAGCCGTTTCCCTTGGCCACATCGCGTACTTGCTTAGCTTTGAGGTACTCAAAGCCTGTCCATCGTGTATCGTCGGGCTCAATCGTGCGATCCAAAACAGATTCCACACTAGGCAGAGCAACGAGGACTGGATGTAGCTCGTCTAGAGTTACAGTCACTCCCGCGGTTGTGGCCACCATGAACCATCGATGCCGGTCCTCGAGAACGCCAAAGTCCTTGCCATGCAGCTCTGTCTCCTGAATTGTGTAGCCCATGTCCCGCAACATGTGTCGCATGATCCACGCACTGCCAGTGCTTTTGTAGGCCGGGACATTCTCTGCAACAATAATCGCTGGCTGCAGCCTCTGTAAGAGCATCAACGCGGGGGCGATAAGGTGGCCGACTTCCGGATGCTCCTCCATCGCAACCAAACTTCGCTTCGCTTTGCCTGCGCTTGATGCGCCTGAGCATGGGAGACTGATCTCGGCAATTTCTACCTTCGGTAGACGCTCCATCAGCCATCGATCTTGCACGACTTCTTGCAGCGGGGAATTGAGAGTCAGCGCAGCCGCACCAACAACCGGGTTATGCGTGATTGCGTGCTCCGAGTAGGCAGAATCGATTTCGTTGACCACGACTGCACGCGTTTCCACCCCCCCTGCACGGTAACCTTCCTCCAGAGCGAAGCTCATGAGGCCGGCGCCTGCGCAAATCGATGCGGTATCAAGCGGGGTGTGGGTCGCGAGCTTTGTACAGAGGCGCGCAAAACGCTCCTGCACCGCATTGCTTGAGGCGAGCGGTAAGAAGTGGATTTCATTGGCGTGCACGACCATACGCACGGCAGCGAGCCCTTTGAATGACTCGAGCAACGTGCTGC
>JAKPSO010000013.1 GCA_029571495.1 Pseudomonadota bacterium | reverse complement strand
ATTGTTGATGAGTTGCTCTTCCAGCAACTGCTGCGCGCGTCGATCACGTTCCCGACGAATGAGGTCGCGCACATACTCACTGGCATTCCCAAATCCGCCGGTTTGCGTGCGGTTGTCGACGTATTCACGCATGTCGCTTGGCAGCGAAATCGTCATCGTTTGCATTGCCATCGTCTGCTCCTTTAACGGGCCAGGTACGCAGCAATTCTAACAATAGCTCTTATCTATTCTCATTTTGGGCTGGGCGCTCATCAGTCACAAGGACCCTTAGCCGTTACAACGCCTGCCCCAACCGCCCAATCCCCTCTTCGATCTTCGCCACATCCGCAGTAGCGAACGAAAGCCGCAGCGTGGACACGTCGGGATCGCGCGCGAAGAAGGGCGCGCCTGGAACGAAGGCGACTAACTTTTCGATTGCGCGTTGTGCGAATTCGTTGGCATTTCCACCTTCGGTTAATTTCGCCCAGAAGAACATGCCGCCTTGCGGTTGGTTGAATTCGATGGCGTTGCCGAGTTCTTTGCGTAGGCATGCGGCCATGACGCGGGCGCGTTCGGCGTATGTCTTGCGCACTACGCCGAGCGCGGTGTCCATGCGGCCGAGCGTGAGGTAATGCGCGGCGGTGGCTTGCGTGAGGTTACTGGTGTGGGCGTCGGAAAATTGCTTGCACATCGTGGCATTGGCGAGCAGCGCGGGTTGCGCGATGAGCCAACCTACGCGCAGGCCCGGCGAGAGGATTTTGCTGAAGCTGCCGCAGTGCGCGATCCATTCGCGGCTGCCCGGCACTTGATCCGAAAGCGCGAGCATCGACGGCGGCGGCGCTTTGTCGAAGTAGAGTTCGCAATACGGGTCGTCTTCGACGATAAGCGTTTTGGTGCGCGCTGCGATTTCGAGAATGCGTTTGCGGCGTTCGAGAGAGAGCATGGCACCGCTCGGGTTGCCGAAACTTGGCACGAGGTAAACGAGCTTGGGTTTGAGCTCGTCGATCATCTTTTCGAGCTTGTCGACTTGCACGCCGTCGGCGTCGATCGGCGCGCCGTAGATGTCCGCGCCGTAGAGACGGAAGCATTGGATCGTGGCGAGGAAGGTGGGCGCTTCGACGATGACTTTGTCGCCCGGCGAGATCATGGTTTTGCCGATGAGGTCGAGCGCTTGTTGGCTGCCGGTGGTGACGATGAGTCCGTCCGGCGCGACGGTAACGCCTTTGTTTTTCATGAAGCCAGAGAGCCCTTCGCGCAGCGGCCCCCAACCTTCGGTCGCGCCATATTGCAGCACCGCGCCGGGATTATTCGTGAGCACCGCGTCGGCGGCGATGCGGATCCCTTCGGCGTCGAACAGCGCGGGGTCAGGGAAGCCGCCGGCAAAGCTGATGATGCCGGGCTTGCCGAGGAGCTTGAAGAGCTCGCGGATGGCGGAGGTTTCTACGTTTTTGAGGCGGTCGGCGAATTGCAGCATGGCGAAGGTTCGGTGGACAAATCATTGGCGGGAAGCTCTGATGCTAGCCAATGCGCGCGTGGCGGGCGGACGGGGAAACTTGTCGGGATTGGGCTAACAGCTTTGGCGCAAATCCGGCTCTAACGACTAACAGACGGTCGTTTCGTGCAATTTCTATCCCAAGTCGACAATGAGTGAAATTTGGCTCAAAGCGCCGCTCTGTAGTCGCGGCAGCTAAAAAGCTGTTGACCCACCGCGCGCTATCGTGACGCCCGCGACGAGTGCGCATGCGTCGCGATGGTAAAAATGCCGCTGCTCATTTTTGCCGGTCCGCCGCGCACGCCTATTACGTGACAGTCTTCCAACATTTGATGCCCATCTTTACCGAGTACGGTTACTGGGCGGTTTTCGGCATGTTGCTCATCTGCGGGTTCGGCGTTCCGATTCCCGAGGACGTGACGTTGGTGACCGGCGGCGTCATCGCGGGGCTCGGCCACGCGGACGTGAACACGATGTTCGCGGTCGGTATGGCGGGCGTGATGATCGGCGACGGACTGATTTTTTTCCTTGGGCGATATAGCGGCGAACGCGTCATGCGCCTGCGGATATTCAAGAAAGTGCTGACGCCGGAGCGTTTCGAGCAAGCGCAAGGCGCGTTCAAGAAGTACGGCCATTGGGTGATGTTCGTCGCGCGCTTCTTGCCGGGTCTGCGCACGCCGGTGTTTTTTTCGGCGGGCATGAGCCGTCGCGTGAGCCCGATCACGTGGTTTTTGATGGATGGATTCGCGGCGATCATCAGCGTGCCGGTGTGGGTGTATCTTGGCTATTACGGCGCTACGAATTGGGATTGGCTCTTCGCGACCGTGAAGAAATTTCAGTACGGCGTGTTTGCGTTGTTGGCGCTTGGTACCGTCACGTTGGTCGCGTGGTGGTGGAAGCGGCGCGTACGCTAACCCCGCGGGCGCCTGGGTTTACAGCGGTGCCCCCTAAAATCACCCAATGAATTCCCCTGCCGTCGAAACCACGCGCAAGCCGCGCTCGCTGCCCTTTTCGCTGTCACGCGAGGGCAAGCGTTTGAGGAACATCGTCGGCGCGGCGGTGACGGACTTCGGCATGATCTCCGAGGGCGACAAGATCATGGTCTGCCTCTCGGGCGGCAAAGACAGCTACACGATGCTCGATTTGTTGCAAGCGCTGCAAGTGGTCGCGCCAGTGAACTTCGAGTTGATCGCGGTGAACCTCGATCAGAAGCAACCGGATTTTCCAGCGCATGTGCTGCCGGAGTACCTCAAGGGGACGGGCGTCGAATACAAGATCGTCGAGTCCGATACCTACAGCATCGTGAAACGCGTGCTTGAAGAAGGCAAGACGATGTGCTCGCTGTGCTCACGTTTGCGGCGCGGCATTTTGTATCGAACGGCGAAAGAGTTGGGCTGCACGAAGATCGCGCTGGGGCATCATCGCGAAGACATTTTGGAGACGTTTTTCCTGAACATGTTTTACGGCGGCAAGCTCAAGGCCATGCCCCCGAAATTGGTGTCGGACAACGGCGAGCATGT
>JAKPSO010000971.1 GCA_029571495.1 Pseudomonadota bacterium | reverse complement strand
CTGGGGCTCATCGCGAGTAACGCGCGCGACACGACCCACGCGATGATCGACGAAATCGCGCAAACGTTTCCACGTTTGAAAGAGCGATTGCATCAAGAGGGCACGTCGCTTTCCGGTGGCGAGCAACAAATGTTGGCCATCGCTCGTGCGATGATGGCGAAGCCAAAAATGATCCTCATGGACGAACCGTCCGAGGGCGTCATGCCGGTGCTCGTCGACGAAATGTTTGAGCTGTTCGCACGCATGAAGAAAAGCGGCACGACCATTTTGCTCGTCGAACAAAACGTTGAGCGCGCGCTCTCGATTTCGGATCGCGCCTACATTCTCGATCAAGGCAGCATCGTGCACCACGGCACTGCGGCGGCGCTCCTCGCAGACGAAGAAATTCAGGCGAAGTACTGCGCGGTCTAAACCGCCGGGCGCGTGATTCGCGCGCAAACATCGCCCCCGAATAAAATCGGGTGGATGAACACTACTAACACGACTCAGCAAACCGTGCGCACGCGGTTTGCGCCTTCACCCACGGGCACGCTTCACCTCGGCAACATTCGCACTGCGCTCTTTGCGTGGGCGTTTGCTCGCCATCACAAAGGCCAATTTGTCCTGCGCATCGAGGACACCGATCTTGAGCGCTCGTCCGAATCCAGCGCCGATGGCATCCTACGCGACATGGCCTGGTTGGGTATGGACATAGACGAGGGGCCGTTCTATCAAATGCAGCGCATGCCGCGCTACCGCGAAGTCATCGCGCAAATGCTCGCGGATGGCCGCGCGTATCACTGCTACATGAGCGTCGAAGAGCTTGACGCCTTGCGCGAAGCGCAAAAGGCGAAGGGCGAAAAACCGCGCTACGACGGACGCTGGCGGCCCGAGAACGTCGCGAAACACGGCTTGAAAATTCCTGCAGGCGTTGATCCGGTGATTCGCTTCCGCAACCCGGACGACGGCGCCGTGGTGTGGGAAGACGCGGTCAAGGGGCGCATCGAAATCGCAAACAGCGAGCTGGATGATCTCGTCATCGCGCGACCGGCGCCGGTGGGTGAAGTCGGCGTGCCGACCTACAACTTTTGCGTGTGCGTCGACGACGTGGACATGGCGATCACCCACGTCATTCGCGGCGACGGTCATGTGATGAACACACCGAGGCAGATCAACATTTTCCGTGCACTGGGTGCCGAGCCACCGGTGTTCGGTCACACGCCGACGGTGCTCGGCAACGACGGCGAGAAACTCTCCAAGCGCCACGGCGCAACGGGCTTGAACGAGTACGCCGCGCAAGGATTTTTGCCGGAAGCGGTGATCAATGGGCTCGCGCGCTTGGGTTGGTCGCACGGCAACGACGAAATTTTCTCGCCGTAGCAACTCGTCGAATGGTTTAACCTCGAATCGCTCACGCCGTCGCCCGCGCGCTTTGACGCAGAGAAATTCGAATGGCTCAACGGCGAGCACGTGAAGCGCTTGCCCGTTGACGAGCTGGCTAAACGGTTGCATCCGTTTCTCGTAGAGCAGGGCTACGACGTGGCAAGTGGGCCGAGTGCGCTTGCAGTCGCGGAGTTGCTTCGCGAACGTGCCCCGACGCTCAAGAAAATCGCCGAAATGGCGCGCTACTGCTATGTCGCGCCGACTGTCGATGCTGCTCTTTTGGCGCAACATCTGCCTGACGGCAATAGACCCGCCGTCGCGTGGGTCGCCGAGCAATTGACTATGGCCGAATGGTCCAAGCCCGCACTCGCCGCGATTCTCAAGGAAGCGCAGGCGAAGTTCTCGCTGAAAACACCGCAGGTCATGATGCCGCTTCGCGTGCTACTCACAGGCAGTGCGCAAGCGCCTGGCGTGGATGCGTTGCTCGTGACGCTAGGGCGCGAGGTTTCGTTGGCGCGGTTGAAAATGTAGGGGCGCCAACCGTCGCGTCGGTCGCGTAGCAACGCGCGGTGGTCTGTACCATGACTTTTTCGCTCCAACGGCCGTAGGCTGGTCGTTAGCGGTTCGTTTTTCCAAAAGTTGACTTCTCAAGAAATTGGCCGCTATAGACGACAGTACGGTCGTTGGAGGCAAAAAGCTACTAGCGCGAATCGTCGAGCGAAGGGCTGTCAGCCACCGCCACGCTGCATGAACAAATCAAAGCGTTGCATAAACGCGAGGCGTTCGGTGTCGGGGGTGTTTTCGAACCGAAAGCTCACGTTGAGCTGTGGCAGGCGCACGAGAGCGATGCGGCGTTCTGGCGCTTCCCGCCACTGAATGCGAAGCGATGATCGCGAAGGTGTCGAACCGTTGGCAAGTTGAACGGTCGCGGAGTCATCGGTCAACGCAAACGCGTTCGCACCAATGGCCGCAGGCAAGAGCCGCAACCAATCAGCGACCGTGCAGGTCATCACTCGATCGAACGCCTCCGCGTACGCTGCTTGCATGCGCGGTCGACCAGCGCGTTAGCCGCCCGCGATGGGCGGCCAGATCGCAAGTACGTCGTCGGGGACGAGCGCGCGCGTGGCGCGATCAGCCGGGTCGATGTACGTGCCGTTGACGAGCACGAGATGCACGAGTTTCGCGGGCAATTGGAAGTCATCGATGACACGTTGCACGCTCACGCCATCGGCCACATCAAGCGCGACACGGTTCGCGCGGCGCGCGTCGGCTGGGAGGTAGTCCGTTAACGACGCAAAGAGCTTGAGCGTGATGTTCATCGGACTAGATTATCGACGACGCTCGTCGCCGGCGCCGTTCCATGAGCCTTGCGATTGCGCGCTGGCGATGTAGGCGGGCACGAGTTGTGTCGGGTCTTCCAGAAGTACGTCTTTCCATGCGCCTAGATGCACTTTGCCTTCGACGAGTCCACGCATGACGCCAACGTGTTCGGTCCAGCCCACACTGTTGCAGCCGATCAGTACGTCGTCTTTGAACTGAAGGCTCAGGTGGCGGCCACTCGCGGCGTCGGTGAGTTCTGCATGTTGTCCGCCGGGTACGCCTTGCCAGTTGCCGAACGATGTCGAAATCATGCCGAGCGTGTCGAGCACGTTGATTTGCGTAACGCGTGGCAAGAACGCTTGCTGGCCGACCATGTTGAGCGCAGCCACGCGCGCTTGATCAGCGGCGTTGGGTTGAATTGCGCTCACGATCGTGGTTTCGGTGATGCGATCAAACGCTTCGGCGCAGTCGCCTGCTGCGTAAATGCCGGGCACGCTCGTTTGCATGTGCTCGTCAGTCAATACACCGCGCAGGCACTTGACGTTCGAATTTTCGAGGAAAGCGATCGCGGGTTTGACGCCCGTGGCGCTAATGATGAGGTCAGCCGACACATGGGTGCCGTTGGAGAGTCGGGCGCTTAGCGGTGTGCCGGATTCGATGGCTTCAACGCGCGTGTTGGTGATCACGCGAATGCCCTTTCCTTCGCACCAGTCTTTGATCATCGTCCCCGCGGTTTCGCCCATCATGCGCGGCACCATTCGGTCGCCCATTTCAACGACGGTGAGTTGCGTCTTACGAGCGGCGAGCGCCTCCATGATGATGCAGCCGATGAAGCCAGCACCCATCTGCAAGACCCGAGCGCCAGGCTGCGCGAGCGCCATGATTTTGCGCGCGTCGTCCAGCGTCCAGCACGTGTGGACGCCCGCCGCGTTGATTCCGGGAATCGGTGGCGAAGCGGGGCGCGAGCCCGTGGCGATGAGGAGCGTGTCAAATGTGATCGTCTCGCCGGTGCTCAGCGCGACGCTGCGCGCGGCCGTGTCAATGGACTTCGCTGTCGCTTGTTTGACCTTGATATTGAGGCCCGAGAAATGACCGGCTTCATGGCGAAGATGTGTTCCGCCCTCATTGATGTGACCCGCGATCAAGTATGGAATCGCCATGCGCGAGTAGGGCGCTTCGGGCTCGTCGCCGATCATCGTGATCGCGTCGGCCGGGGCGTGTTGGCGGATCGTTTCCGCAGCGATGACACCCGCTGGACCGCAACCGAGAATGACATGGTGGCGCATACGTTTCTCCTCAAATTCCAAATAAAAAAGGGGCAAACCTGCACGGTAGCCCCTTATTCGCGCTGTGGCCGCTCGGGCTGCAGCGCGAGTGATTACAGTCCGAGGCGCTTGCGCGTTTCGGCTTTGAGCGTGCCGTCACCGTTCCAGCCGCGCGCTTCATAGTACTTCGGAAGCATCGCGCCAAGTTCGTTGACCTTGCCCTTGGCGGGGCCGGTTTTGCAGGCTTCTTCGAGCAGGCGTTTTGGCAGTGAATCGTCTTTGTTTGTGAAGCCGGCGCGGTTGTTAAAGTCGCGCTCCATATTCCAAATGCGCTCGCCGATGTGTGCGAGTTCTTCGGTGGTGAATTCGTCGCCGCACGCGCCTTGAAGTTGAGGTGCCAAATCCGGCAGACCCCACGCAAACGTGGTGAAGATGCACAGACCCGAGGAGTCGAACGCAGCCGTTGCATCTTGGAAAGCTTTGACCAATTCTGGTTTGCCTTCGGACGCGAGCGGATCGGTCTTCACTGGGATGCCGAGCACTTCGGAGGCGATCGTGTAGCCGCGCAAATGGCAACCACCGCGATTGGACGTGGCGTACGCGAGGCCAATCCCCTGAATAGCGCGACCGTCGTAGGCGGGGAATTCCTGGCCTTTCGACGACATCGAGAGTTCCGGGTGTCCGTACTTCGCAGTGAGGCGCTTCGAGCCTTGACCGATTTCTTTGCCGAAGCCGCGACCGTTGATGGTTTCTTCCGCGAGGAAGGCCAGTGCTTTCGCTGAGCCAAAGGTTGCGTCGATGCCAAGCTGCTCGCTTGTGATGACGCCCATTTGATGCAGTTCCATCACCGCGCCGACGGTTGCGCCGAAACTGATCGGATCGATGCCTTCTTCGTTGCACAGCATGTTCACGTATTGCAGTGCTTCGAGGTCGTTCACGCCGTTGGCCGCACCGAGTGCCCATGCGGCTTCGTATTCAAGGCCACCATTGGCGCCCCAGTACTGCGGCTTGTTTTCAACCGTGAAGTGGCCTTCGTCAAGCTTGCTGATGCGTCCGCACGCGATGGTGCAGCCGAAGCAGGCTTGATTGGTGACGAGATGCTTCTTGCCGTCGGTCTTGCGTGGCGTCGTCATCGCTTCGGCAGAGATGTCGCCCGCGCCTTCAAACTGGTTGTCGCGGTGGTTGCGTGTTGGCAATGCGCCCACCTCGTTAATCACGTTCATGAGCACTTGAGTGCCGAACGCTGGCAGGCCCTGACCCGTGACGCCGTTTTCCGCAAGAATTTTCTTC
>JAKPSO010000940.1 GCA_029571495.1 Pseudomonadota bacterium | reverse complement strand
GACGGCACGTGTGGTCCGCGGCAGAGGTCGGTGAACGCGCCTTCGGAATACAGCGAGACGTCTTGGTCGGCGGGAATGCTCGCGATGATTTCGGCCTTGTAGGACTCGCCGATCCCCTTGAAATACGCCACGGCTTCGTCGCGCGGCAACACCTTGCGCTCGACCTTTTCGTCTTTCTTTGCGAGCTCGGCCATCTTGGCTTCGATCTTTTGCAGGTCTTCTGGCGTGAACGGACGTTTGTACGAGAAGTCGTAATAAAAGCCGTCTTCAATCACCGGGCCAATCGTGACTTGCGCATCCGGGAACAACTCTTTCACGGCGTATGCGAGCAAATGCGCGGTGGAGTGGCGAATTACGTCCACGCCATCGGCGTCTTTTTCCGTGACGATCGCCAACTGCACGTCTTTGTCGATCACGTAGCTCGTGTCGACCAGCTGACCGTCGACCTTGCCGGCAAGCGCCGCTTTGGCGAGGCCCGCGCCAATGCTGGCTGCAACCTCAAACACCGAAACCGGTTTGTCAAACGGTCGCTTCGAGCCGTCAGGGAGTCGTACTTGAATCATGATTTAGCAGTCCTAGAAAACAAAAAAGCAGCCGAAGCTGCTTTTTCTTGAACACGTTTCATCCAAACGGAATCGACGCAGAAAGCCCTAGCCTCAGCGGATAAACAGTCCCGTTGTGGTGCTAGTTCGCGGCATTCTTCGGCATCCCTTGTAAAAAACGCGTTCGTGAATTTGGTAGAGACAATTGGATTCGAACCAACGACCCCCACCATGTCAAGGTGGTGCTCTAACCAACTGAGCTATGTCTCTGTAAGCTTGAAATTATAGCCCGACTTTTGGACGTTCGCCAAATCTGAAGGCGGTCCTAATGGGCGTTCGGAAAATCCACCGGAAACGGCAACGGTGAAAATTCAATGCCCTCCTCGCGAAGTTCCTGCACGGTCTCGCGGTCCGCGCGACCGCGGATACCGCGATGCTCTTTGTCACCGTAATGCATGGCGCGGGCCTCGTCGGCAAATTCGTCGCCCACGTACTCCGTGGTTTCGCGCACATGTTGCGCGAAGTGTTGCATCGCTTCACGAAGTTTTGCGAAGTCGATTTCGCCGTCCGGTTGCGTTGCCGATTCCACCGCTTGCGCTTTCGTTGCGGGTGCCGCGCCTACGTTGATGCGAGGCGCATGTAATTTGCGCTCGACATGGCGTGACGCGCAGACGGGACACTCAACGAGCCCGCGATCACGTTGGTTTTCAAAATCCGCAGGCGAAGAAAACCAACCCTCAAACGGGTGACTCTTGTCGCATGCGAGGTTGTAAACGATCATTGAAGCTAACTTTGAAAACGACAGCACGCATGCAAGCAGCCCGCACAACGTTTGTCGAGTTTAAGGCAGTGTCGTTGTTTTCAACCCGTTTGCCGCAATTGGTTCGGTGCGGCTAGTACCGCACTTCGCCGTTCTTGTTGAGCACCGTCATCTCAACAAACTTCGAGCCGTTGTGATTGTCTGGCGCAAATGAGACGGAGAAACCACCAACGTCTAAACCGCGCAGTCCTTCCAGAGCCTTGATCAACGCGTCGCGCGATGCGTCGCCTCCGCGCCGCAGCGCTTCGACAAACACGCGAGCGGCCACATAACCTTCGAGGCTGGTGTAAGACCACTCGTTCACACCTGCGGCGCGCATTGCTTTTTGGTAGTCCGCGACCACGGCGTACTTGTTTGCGGTTGGCGGCGGCATCACCTGCGAAATCATCACGCCGTCAGCTGCTGGCCCCAACGCTGACGCCAAAGCGCGCGTACCGACAAAACTCACGTTCACGAAACGCGCCAACAGGCCCTTCGCTTTGGCTTGTTTGATGAATTCGCTGCACGAGGCGTAGGCGCTGATCATCACGACCACTTCGGGCTTGGCCGCGAGCATGGCGGACACGGCCGCCGCAACGTCGGTCGAGTTGCGCTCTACTGTCGCCTTGGCCGTGACTCGCAGGTTGCGCTTGCCGAGCGCGCGCTCGACTCCTGCGAGGCCGGCTTGGCCGTAGGAGTCGTTTTGGTAGAACACGGCGATCTTGGTCGTGCCGCCTT
>JAKPSO010000937.1 GCA_029571495.1 Pseudomonadota bacterium | reverse complement strand
CGGGCGCGGCGGCGGGCAAAGGCTGGTCGTCGGACACAATCGCAATTGACGTGCGTGTGACCGACGTTGAGAGCGGCATCGTGGTCGACGCGATCGATGTGCGCAGGGAGATCAAAGGCGAGGAAACGAAAGCGGGCGGGCTGACGAATGCTCTGGCGAATACTCTGCTGCGCGGCCGTGCAGCCGCCGCAGCGCAAGCGCTAGCGCCGACGGACGAGTATGTCAGCGCGCGCAAGGATAGCGTGGACAGAGCATTGCGCTCGGCTATCGAAGAGGCGGTGAACGAACTAGCGAAACGGTTTGCGGCGGATTAAACGTCGCCTGCGGTACCGCTTTCACTTGCTATCGACCAGTCGGTGGTCGATACGTAGTATTTTTTCGCATAGTCGACTTGCTTTTGAAAATAGCTGAGTGCACCGTTCTACAGCCGTTAGCGTCAAAAAGCCGTTCAACGGCGTTCGCGTAGCAGCGAGAACGCCTCATCGTCGCTAACTGTCCGCGTCATCCCCGGCGCGATGCCGTCCACGCACCACGGCCCGATGCCGACGCGAATGAGGCGTAGAGTAGGTAAGCCCACTGCGGCAGTCATACGCCGCACTTGGCGATTGCGGCCTTCGTCGAGCGTGAGTTCGATCCACGAATCCGGCACGCTTTTGCGCACGCGAATCGGCGGATCGCGCGGCCACGGCTCGGTGACGTTTTCGAGCGCGCGGGCACTGAGTGCGCGCGCCGGGCCGTCGTTAAGCGCGACGCCGTGCGTGAGTTGCGCCAAATGCGCAGGCGTTGCGATGCCTTCGACCTGCGCCCAATAGTTTTTTGTTACGGTCGAGCGATCACCGGCAATCGCCGCCTGCAACGCACCGTTATCGGTGAGCAAGAGCAAGCCTTCGCTATCCGCGTCGAGCCTGCCTGCGGCGTACACGTTGGGCGTGTTGATGAACGCTGCAAGAGTGCGCCACTTACCGCCGTCACTCGTGAATTGCGAGAGCACGCCGTAGGGTTTGTTGAACAGAACGAGCATGCATGAATGCTACGCGCGCGTGGCCAGCGTCAGCGAATGGCCGTTTCCGATGAGAGTGAAACTACTGTGTCAGTGGGTAGCCGCAAGTGGAAATGAGAAATGCAGCAACCTTAAGCGGCGTACTACGCGGAGGATTGAAGGCGATGCCATTCGCCGCTGCGCTCAACGAAAAGCCCAGCTGCAACCTCGTAATGAACAATCCGTCAACCAATGGGTTCATGACGCCATCGCCATCCACGTCGAAGCAGTTCGCGGGTGGTGGCGGCACTCCTGCGGTCCCGGTTAACGCGATAGAGACGTCAGCCGGGTCAACGTTGTTGGGCAGCATCCCGACGCAGTGAAGCGTTGCGGACTTTGTGCCGTTTGAGGTTGGTCGAAACGCAACGCCTACCGTCTCAGCCGATCCGGGCGAAAGCGAAAGGGCGTTGAACATGCGAACAAACATGCTCGCGTCGGTACCGGTGATGGTGCACGCAGCAGACGGGAAATCGACGTTGACCAAATTCGCTGAAGACGCGGCAATACGCAGCGGCCGAAAAGCTACGTCACCCAATCGAGTCGTCCCAAAGTCGATTGCCGACGGCGCGACAGTAAACACTGTTGGGGGTGCCGCCGCCGAGTCGAGTGTCAGCGACGCCTGCGAAATCCCACCTGTGTCACCAACTGCATGGTCGCGAAGTTCAAGCGTCCACGTGCCATTGACCTCCGCAACAGACAGCCCGGCAAATGGGGAAATCAGCGGCGTCGTCGCCGCGGGAGACGCCGCAACAGGGCCGCTTATCGTTGTCGAATACGTACCCGGCGGGATGGTTCCCTCGCCCGTGCCAACGGCCGACCAAATATTCGCCGCGCCAAGCGAAGGATCAACGAACGTGTAAGCGCCTGCAACGTCGTAGGCGCTGCCAAATGTGTGCAACGTCACAGATCCGATGCGTCCGAACAGCGTGACAGAAGTGCCGTTAGGCGCCTTAAGTATTGCGGAGAGGTCTCCCGAAAATGGGTGTCTAGGCGAAAACGTCATGGTCACGCGAACGTCGGTCAACGGAGCGCCCATACTGTTCACGGCAAATGAAACGATCCTCGGCGTGAAACTATTTCCATCGGTTATCAGGCC
>JAKPSO010000903.1 GCA_029571495.1 Pseudomonadota bacterium | reverse complement strand
ACGCGCGACGACGGCTCACGACGCACGACCCGTTACGACATTGACCTGACCAAATGCATCTTCTGCGGATTCTGCGAAGAGAGCTGTCCAGTTGATTCAATCGTCGAAACGCGGCTCTTGGAGTACCACGGCGAAAAACGCGGTGATCTGCACTACACCAAAGAAATGTTGCTCGCTGTCGGTGACCGATACGAAAAACAAATTGCGGCCGATCGTGCTGCTGATGCGAGGTTCCGCTAACGCGGCGAGAAATCATGCCTGAATTAGCCACTATCGTTTTCTACGTGTTTTCGGGGGTCATGCTGCTCTCGGCGACTCGCGTCGTGAGCGTCAAGAATCCGGTGCACGCCGCACTCTTCTTGGTGCTTACGTTCTTCTCGGCTGCGGGTCTGTGGATGCTGCTGCAAGCGGAATTCCTCGCTATTGCCTTGGTGCTCGTTTACGTCGGCGCGGTCATGGTGCTCTTCCTCTTCGTCGTCATGATGTTGGATATCAACTTCGAAGAACTGCGTACGCAATTTCGGAGTCATCTCCCGTTTGGCGTGTTGGTGGGATTCGCGGTGCTGATCGAAATGGGACTTGTGCTCGGCCTATCATTCAGTAAGAAGGCAGGAGGCACGAACGCGATCGCCACGAACGGCAGCAATACCAAGGCGCTTGGTGTTGAGCTCTTCACAAAGTACATCTACGGCGTCGAAATCGCGGGCGTGCTGCTCCTCGTCGCTATCGTCGCTGCGATCGCGCTTACCCTGCGCGACCGTCGCGAGTCGCGCTACCAAAACCCCGGAGACCAAGTACGCGTGCGTGCTGTGGATCGCTTCCGCGTCTTAAAAGTCGCCAGCGAAACTCCGACCCCGGCGCAATCGCCCGTCGAAGTCGCTTCTACGGAGGCACGAAAGTAATGCTTAGCGCTCCTACCCTCAATTCCTACCTTTTCGTCGCTGCGGCGTTATTCACGATCAGCGTCGTCGGGATTTTCCTCAACCGCCGCAACGTGATCATTCTCCTCATGGCGATTGAGATCATGTTGCTAGCTGTGAATCTGAACTTCATCGCGTTTTCCAGCTATCTCGGTGACTTAAGCGGTCAGGTCTTTGTGTTCTTCATTCTCACGGTTGCTGCTGCAGAATCCGCGATTGGCCTCGCAATCTTGGTCGTGCTGTTCCGCAACGTTGGCTCAGTCGACGTCAATCAAATTGGCAAGTTGAAGGGGTAGGGCGCATGAAACTCTCCTACCTCATCGTGCCATTTGCTCCGTTGATTGGGGCCATCTTGGCTGGATTGTTTGGCACGCAAATCGGCCGCAAAGGCGCGCACTGGGTAACGATTCTTGGTGTGCTCATTTCGTTCATCGCCTCCTGCGTCGTGTTTGCTGATGTGCTCGCGGGAAACACATTCAACGGTCCGCTTTACACGTGGATGGAGTCCGGTGGCGTTCATTTCGAAGTCGGCTTCCTCATTGATCAGCTCACGGTGACTATGATGCTGGTCGTAACGTCAGTGTCGTTGATGGTTCACATCTACACCATCGGCTACATGGAAGAGGACCCAGGTTATCAACGGTTCTTCAGTTACATCTCGCTCTTTACGTTCTCGATGTTGATGCTCGTGATGAGCAACAACTTCCTGCAACTGTTCTTCGGTTGGGAAGCTGTGGGTCTGGTGTCGTATTTGCTGATCGGGTTCTGGTTTAAAAAACCGACGGCAATCTTCGCAAACATGAAGGCCTTCTTGGTCAACCGTGTTGGCGATCTTGGATTCTTGCTGGGCATTGCGCTGGTATTGGCCTACACCGGAAGTCTCGACTACAAGACAGTGTTCGAGAAGGCTCCCGCGCTCAAAGACATTTCGATCCTAATGGGACCGTTTGGCGTTGTATCGCTGATGACTGCAACCTGTATCCTGCTTTTCATCGGCGCGATGGGTAAGTCGGCTCAGGTGCCCTTGCACGTCTGGCTGCCAGATTCCATGGAAGGTCCGACGCCAATTTCTGCGTTGATTCATGCTGCAACGATGGTGACCGCCGGTATCTTCATGGTCTCGCGCATGTCGCCGCTCTTTGAAATGTCGACAACAGCACTGTCGTTCGTGCTGATCATCGGTTCGACAACGGCCCTATTCATGGGCTTCTTGGGAATCATTCAATACGACATCAAGCGCGTCGTCGCGTACTCAACTTTGTCGCAGCTTGGCTATATGACTGTCGCACTGGGCGTGTCCGCCTACAGCGCAGCAATGTTCCACCTCGTCACGCACGCGTTCTTCAAGGCGTTGCTCTTCTTGGGGGCGGGTTCCGTCATTATCGGCATGCACCACAATCAAGACATTCGCTATATGGGCGGCGTCGCGAAGTACATGAAGATCACTTGGATCACGTCGCTGATTGGTTCGCTGGCGCTCATCGGCTTCCCTCTGCTTTCCGGCTTCTATTCCAAAGACACAATCATTGAAGCGGTTCACGAAAGCAAGATCTTCGGCCACGGCTACGCGAACTTTGCGGTTCTCGCCGGCGTGTTTGTGACGGCGTTCTACTCGTTCCGCATGTACTTCCTTGTCTTTCATGGCAAGGAGCGCTACGACCAGATGCCGCATGACGAGCTTCACCATGACGCGCACGACGACCACGGTCACGGCGGCAAACCGCACGAATCACCTTGGGTGGTGACCGTTCCGTTGATCTTGTTGGCAATACCATCAGCGATTCTGGGGTATTTCGGCGTCGAAAAAATCGTACATGGCGACTGGTTCAAGGGTGTCATCGCTGTCACGAAAGATCACGACACGATTTCTGCGTTGACCGCAAAATTTCACGGTCCGCTTGGAATGGCCATTCATGGGCTCTCGACGCTGCCGCTCTTGTTAGCAGCGCTCGGTGTCGGACTCGCCTACTACCTCTACATCGTCAATCCAGCGTTGCCAGCGAAGCTGCGCATTCAATTCAGTGGAATTGTGAAGATTCTCGAGGAGAAGTATTACTTCGACCGATTCAACGATTTCTTCTTCGCGGGCGGCGCGCGCAAACTCGGCGAAAGCTTCTTCAAGTTCGGTGACCGCGCGGTGATCGACGGAGCGATCGTGAATGGCTCTGCCAACAGCGTTGGACTGCTGGCAGGCTTTGTACGGCAAGTCCAAACCGGCTACATCTATCACTACGCATTCGTCATGGTCGCGGGAGTGCTCGGCTTCCTGACTTGGCTGCTGCTTCGTTAATCGCCAGAGCGGAACTACAACACACATCATGCTGCTCTCACTCTCTATCTGGGTCCCCATCATTGGCGCGTTAGCCGTGATGACGACTGGCCGCGACAAAAATTCGAACCTCACGCGCTGGATCGCGCTCATTGCGGCGGTCGCGGGATTCCTCGTGACGATCCCGCTGTACACCGGCTTTAACCCGTCGTCGGCGGCGCTGCAATTTGTCGAAAACGTGCCATGGATCGAGCGCTACAAGGTCGGTTACTACTTGGGCGTTGACGGAATCTCGATGTGGTTCGTGTTGCTCAACAGCTTCACGACGATTCTGGTTGTAATCGCCGGATGGGTTGTCATTGAGAAGCAGCCCGCCCAGTACTTTGCCGCGTTCTTGATCATGTCGGGGCTCATCAATGGCGCGTTTGCCGCCGCCGATGCGATGCTCTTTTATGTGTTCTTCGAGGCGATGCTCATTCCGATGTACCTCATCATCGGTATTTGGGGCGGACCGAATCGACTCTACGCCGCAATCAAGTTCTTCCTCTACACCTTGCTCGGCTCGCTCCTAATGCTGGTGGCGCTGATCTACCTGTACAAGGCCACTGGCGGCAGCTTCTCTATCTCCGACTTTCACAAGGTACCGCTCGCCAAGACGCCGCAAATCCTTCTGTTCGTTGCATTCTTCTTGGCATTCGCCGTAAAAGTGCCAATGTGGCCCGTTCACACTTGGTTGCCTGATGCGCACGTTGAAGCACCTACAGGCGGCTCGGTCATCCTCGCGGCGATCACCTTGAAGCTCGGCGCTTATGGTTTCCTGCGTTTCATCCTCCCGATCGTTCCTGATGCCTCAGCAATGCTGGCGCCGTTCATCGTCACCATTTCGCTCATCGCTATCGTCTACATCGGATTCGTCGCGCTCGTGCAAACCGATATGAAAAAGCTCGTCGCGTATTCGTCGATTTCGCACATGGGTTTTGTGACGCTGGGCTTCTTCCTTTTCGTCGGAGGGCAGGGTAGCGCGCTCGGCATCGAAGGTGGCTTGATGCAGATGATCTCGCACGGCTTCGTTTCCGCTGCGATGTTCCTCTGTATTGGCGTGATGTACGACAGGCTGCATAGCCGCAACATTGCGGACTACGGCGGCGTCGCCAACGTGATGCCTAAGTTCGCGGCGCTCATGATGCTTTTCGGTATGGCCAACGCGGGTTTGCCGGGCACGTCGGGCTTTATTGGTGAGTTCACGGTCACCTTGGCCGCCGTTAAGCAAGGCATGTTCTGGACGGCGGCTTGCGCGGGACTCGCACTGATTCTCGGTGCCGCGTACACGTTGTGGATGTACAAGCGCGTCATCTTCGGCGAAATTGGTAACGATCATGTTCGCGACATGAAAGACGTATCGCCGCGTGAGTTCTGGATGCTGATGCTGGTCGCGGCCTGCGTGCTCGGCATGGGCCTCTATCCCGCTCCATTCACCGAAGTCATGCACAAGAGCGTAGACGCGCTGCTGTTGCACGTGTCGCACAGCAAACTGTAGTCGAGCGAGAAAAAGAATATGAAAGACATCCTGCTCGTTCTCCCGGAAATTGTTCTGCTTTCACTCGCGGGGCTGATTCTGATTTCAGACCTGTTCGTTCGGCCCGGACAAAAATGGTTCACGTACGCGTGCGGCATCGGGGCTCTGCTTTGGACCGTGCTTTATGTGTTCGTTCCGTTCACGCCGGTCGCCGGTGTCGCGACTCAATCTGCTTTCTCCGGACTGTTTGTCGCGGACAGCATCGCGGCAGTTCTGAAGATCGCCATTTGCCTAGCTGCCGCTGTGGCGCTTGCGTACTCTTGGACGTATCTCAAGAAACACGGTCTCGACAACGGCGAATACGTCGCGCTTGTCCTCTTCGGCGCGCTCGGCATGATGGTGATCGCGAGCGCCGCCAGTATGCTGACGGCCTACCTTGGCCTTGAACTCCTCAGTTTGTCGATGTATGCGCTGGTTGCCCTCAAGCGCGATGACCGAATCGCGACCGAGGCCGCGATGAAGTACTTCGTGTTGGGTGCGCTCGCGTCTGGCTTGTTGCTGTTCGGCATGTCGATCATCTACGGCGCGACCGGCAGCATCAGCATGGACGGTGTCGCCAAAGCGATTGCAGCGCCTAACAAAATGGCGATCGCATTGGGCTTGATCTTCATCGCCGCTGGCGTCGCGTTCAAACTCGGAGTCGTGCCGTTCCACATGTGGGTGCCGGACGTCTATCACGGTGCGCCGACCGCCGTGACCCTGTTCGTGTCGACTGCGCCCAAGTTCGCCTATTTCGCGCTCTTTTACCGCCTGCTTGCACAAGGCCTCGACGGCCTGTCACCCACCTGGACACAGATCATCGCCGTGATCGCCGTATTGTCGCTGTTCGTCGGCAATGTCTACGCGATCGCACAGACGAACCTGAAGCGCATGCTGGCTTACTCGGCGATTGCCAACGTAGGCTTCATCCTGCTCGGCTTCACGACCGGTTCGACGACCGGTTACCAGGCGGCGCTGTATTACATGGTCGTTTACGTGCTGATGGCGCTCGGCTCGTTCGGCGTGATCCTGCTCGCGGGTCGTCGCGGGTTCGAGGCTGATGAACTCGACGACTACAAGGGTCTTGCCACGCGCGACCCGCTGCTCGCGGTGTCGATGCTGATGCTGATGTTTTCGACGGCTGGTGTCCCGCCATTCGTCGGCTTCTGGGCGAAGCTCG
>JAKPSO010000878.1 GCA_029571495.1 Pseudomonadota bacterium | reverse complement strand
AAGCCTGACGCGAACACGATTGTGGCGCGCGAAGCGGAGCCGCTCTTGATGGAGCGCGAGCGCACGGAAGAAGACGTGGCGGCTCTTTTGGAGCTCGCCGAGCAAGTCGAAGGCTTGCCGCGAAACGTCGGCATGCATGCCGGTGGTGTACTGATCGCGCCGGGCAAGCTCACGGACTTTTGTCCGATGTATTCGCAGGACGAAGGCTCTGCGATGGTGAGCCAATTCGACAAGGATGACGTTGAGGCCGTGGGTCTCGTAAAGTTCGACTTTTTGGGCCTCACAACGCTAACGATCCTCGATTGGACGATTCGCTTTTGCAAACGGCTCGACCCGACGTTCGAGATTGATCTGCAGACGTTGCCACTCGACGATCAGTCGGTCTATCAGATTTTCCGTGAAGCCAACACCGTCGCCATCTTCCAGTTTGAATCGACGGGTATGAAAGACTTGCTCGTGAAGGCGAAACCTTCGCGGCTCGAAGATCTGACGGCGCTCAACGCGCTATACCGGCCGGGTCCGATGGATCTGATTCCAGACTACATCGCGCGCAAAAACAATTTGCAGACCGCGGAGTATTACGACCCACGCCTGAAGCCGATGCTCGAAGAAACCTTCGGCATCATGGTGTACCAAGAGCAGGTGATGCAGGCGGCGCAGATCATCGGCGGCTACTCGCTCGGCGGCGCAGACTTACTGCGCCGCGCGATGGGTAAGAAGAAGCCCGAGGAGATGGCGCAGCATCGCGTGATCTTCGGCGAAGGCGCGGCAAAGAACGGCCTGACTGAACAGCAAAGCAAAGTGCTGTTCGATGACATGGAGAAGTTCGCGGGTTACGGGTTCAATAAGTCGCACTCCGCTGCGTACGCGCTCTTGGCGTACCAAACCGCGTACTTCAAGCGCCATCATGCAGCCGCTTTCATGGCTGCCAACATGAGCGCCGTAATGAACGACACCGACAAGGTGCGTCAACTCTTGGAAGACGCGCGCACGATTTGCGGACTCAAATTCGAGCCGCCAGACGTGAATCTCGGCGAATACCGCTTCGTGCCGACCGATCGCAAGACGATTCGCTACGGCCTCGGTGGTGTGAAGGGCACGGGCGAAGGCGCGGTGATCGAAATTTTGCGCGCACGCGCCGAAGGCGGGCCGTTCAAGGATTTGTTCGATTTTTGTCGGCGTGTGAACACGCAGACAGTGAATCGCCGTACGGTGGAGGCCCTCATAAAAGCGGGCGCCTTCGACAAGCTACACGACAACCGCGCGAGCGCGTTTGCGAGTGTGTCACCTGCCCTCTCTGAAGCCGAGCGCGCGCAAGCAAACATTTCGCAAAACAGTTTGTTTGGCGAAGATTCTGGGGTGCACGAAGTGCCGCTCGTTGATGCGCGGCCCTGGGATTTGTTGGAGTCGCTTGCGTACGAAAAGTCAGCGCTGGGGCTCTATCTCAGCGGGCACCCGTATGACGCGTACCGCAAGCATTTGGAGCCTGTGACGACGATGGCGTTGGCGCGCGTTGAACCGTCGGACAACAAGCAACGTTTGGCTGGCATCGTGAACGCCGTGCGCGTGATCAACTCGCGCAATGGGCGCATCTGTTTCCTTGCGCTCGATGATCGTACGAGCGTCTACGAAGTCATGATCCCGTCGAGCGTATTTGAGGTGCATCGGCACTGGTTGAAGGAAGACATTCCGATTGTGATTGAGGCAAAGATCACCAGCAATCGCGACGGCGGAACGCGCGTGATTGCCGACTCCATTTACGACATTGAGAAAGCGCGTGAACAGTTCGGTCGCCGTGTGGTCGTGACGCTCAATGGCAGCAGCGCGCAGGCTGAAGCTGCCGCGCTCTTGGCGACGTTAAAGGCCTACTGCCCAGGGCCAACGCCGGTCTACATCCGGGTGGTGAAAAAGGGATTTGCAGGCGACATCGCTCTCGGCGACGCGTGGCGCGTGCGGCCGCATTCCGAGTTGCTCAACAAACTAAAAGCAGAGCTAGAGTTTTAGGCTCGGGCAGGCCGTTCGGGTAGCTGTCCGCCAATGGTTGCGCCACTCGTCAAGCGTCCCAGCCTCCCAAAAGCCCAAGTAACGCAGCTCAGCCACGCCCAACTCTTTGCAGTAATAGCGCGTCGGCCGCGGAGGAGCGTCGGCGCGTTTGGTCACCAGACGCACGATGTCCTTCTGCATTGAGCGATGCCATTCATCGAGTTGCATGGGGACGAAGCCAACCATGTAGTCGATGTTATCGGCACCTGCAGAGCGCGCGGCGGCGGCACGAACAATCGAGCCCTGCGCGTTGCGCAAAGCGGGGACAGCGCCGATGGGATCAGGAAGCAACACGAGCGAATACTCCGTCGCGGCCAACGTCGGGAGCGTCTTTCCAATCGCCTCAGCACTGCTTGTGATTTCCTTGGCCGCGCGCCACCATTCGCCGTTCGCAGCGTTCTGCCAAATCCCCAGACTAGCGCTCCAAGCCGCGACAAAAATCACCGCCCTTTGTGGATGAGACGCACCGAGCGAGCTAACCCCGGCGGCCATCACCAATGCGAAGCCTACAAGCGCTAGGTAGTAGAGCCGAAAGCCATCGCCCAAGCCGACGAGTGCGCGGAAGTGCAGCGCCGCGCCTAAAAATACCAGTGCCACCCACACGCCGGCAAAGCCAAGCAGGGACCAGCGACGAACCGTGAGGGCCTTCGTCACCGCCCAACACATTAGGAGCGCCACGCAGGTGGCGGCCAATGGAGCTAGGCTGCTCAGTGACGCGAACGCCTGGATGTGCGCTCCCACGCGGCTGACAAAATCAGCTAGCCCCGTGACCGCGTTGCTGCCGTACACATTGGTACTTACCGCGCCCACTGCAATCCACCGCAGCGCGAAATACGCACCTGCGATAAGTAGTTGTGCGCCTAAAAGTGGTGCCAGCGCCTTCGCCAAGGACGCCATGGTCAGGCGCGTGATTGATTGCGACTCCGCTTGTGCCCTGCACGCCACGAGCATGAGGG
>JAKPSO010000867.1 GCA_029571495.1 Pseudomonadota bacterium | reverse complement strand
CGCTCTTTTGACTGCGCACTCAGATCGTAGTGCGTAGTCAAAAGAGCCGGAGAAAAAAATGACCGCGGAAACAGGGAACCTATCCAAGAGCAATAGTTTTGCTCTTCAAGATAAATTATTCGAAGGCACGACAAGGTTCTTCGCGCTGCTCGTATTGGTCACGTTATTGGCGATCATCGGGTCGCTTTTCATGGGGTCGTGGCAAACGCTGTCGCAAACGGGTCCCAAGTTCTTCGCGACAAACACATGGGACCCGGTGAAGTCGGCATTCGGCGGCCTCGCGCCGCTGTGGGGCACGATCATCACGGCCACCATTGCGCTCGTCATCGGTGTGCCTTTGAGTTTCGGCATCGCTGTGTTTCTCACCGAAATGTGCCCGCCCGTGCTGAAGCGTCCACTGGGTACGGCGGTCGAACTCCTCGCCGCGATTCCGTCGATCATCTACGGGATGTGGGGCTTGTTTATCTTCGCGCCGTTGTTCGCGGAAACGTTGCAACCGTTCATGATCGCCACGCTCGGAAAACTACCAGTAATCGGCATTTTGTTTCAAGGAACGCCAAACGGATTCGGCGTATTCACGGCGGGACTCATTCTCGCCGTCATGATCATTCCATTCATCGCCGCGGTCATGCGTGACGTCTTCGAAACCACGCCGCCGATTTTGAAAGAGTCCGCCTATGGCCTCGGCGCCACGACGTGGGAAGTCGTGTGGAACGTGGTGTTGCCCTACACCAAGGCCGGCGTGATTGGCGGCATTATGTTGGGCCTTGGTCGTGCACTGGGCGAGACGATGGCCGTGACGTTTGTGATCGGCAACGCCTACAAAATCTCGCCGCATCTTTTTGACCCAGGCAACTCGATCGCGTCTTCGTTAGCGAACGAATTCAACGAAGCCTCTGACCCCGCGCACCTATCGGCATTGATCACTCTCGGGCTGACGTTGTTCGTGCTCTCGTTTGTCGTGTTGGCTATTTCGCGTTGGATGCTAGCGTCGCTGACTGCCAAAGAGGGTAAACGCACATGAGCCTCCATCTCAACCCCATTTACCGTCGTCGCCTGTGGGTCAACCGCATCAATCTCTTGGGATCGATGGCCACGATGGCTGTTGGCATGATCTTTTTGCTGTGGATATTGTTCTCTTTGTTCAGCAAAGGCGTTGCCGCGCTCGGCCCCGCGCTCTTCACCCAAATGACTCCACCTCCGGGGGCCGACGGAGGATTGGCGAACGCGATCTTCGGCAGCCTGATGCTGGTTGGTGCTGCGATATTCATCGCCACTCCCGTCGGGATTCTCGCGGGCATTTATCTCGCGGAAATAGGGCGTAACAGTCTCATCGCGAAGATCACGCGATTTGTGAACGACATCCTGCTGTCTGCGCCATCCATCGTGATCGGTTTGTTCGTCTATGCACTGATCGTCGCCAACGCGAAACATTACTCCGGCTGGGCCGGTGCTGTAGCACTCGCAATCATCGCAGTCCCAGTGATCGTACGCACCACAGAAAACATGTTGCAGCTCGTGCCAAACAGCATGCGCGAAGCGGCCGTGGCCCTCGGCGCACCGCACTGGCGGGTGGTGTTGATGGTGACGCTGCGCTCGGTGAAGGGCGGCGTAGTGACGGGCGTATTGCTCGCACTGGCGCGCATTTCCGGCGAGACCGCGCCGCTCTTGTTCACGGCGCTCAACAACCAATTCTGGAGCACCGACATGAACGCGCCAATGGCGAATTTGCCAGTGGTGATCTTTCAGTTTGCGATGAGCCCTTATGAGGAATGGCAGCGCTTAGCGTGGGCCGGTGCGCTACTCATCACGCTGGCGGTGCTATTGCTGAACATCGTGGCGCGGACACTCTTCCGCCAGAAGCATCAATGATCTGTAGGGGTGGCTTGCCGCTCCTTCCAAAATAGAGAAGAACAGGTATGGCCTTTCAAGTCAGTCTCGGCGAAACGGAAATTGCGGATGTCGCCGCCACCAAGATCGGGATTCGCAATCTCAATTTCTTTTACGGCGGCTTTCAGGGATTGCGTGACATCACGCTGAACATCCCTGAGAAACAAGTCACCGCATTCATCGGTCCATCGGGTTGCGGCAAGTCCACGCTCTTGCGCACACTCAATCGCATGTACTCCCTCTATCCGGGCCAGCGCGCCGAGGGCGAAATCGTCATCAATGGCAACAACGTGCTGAACCCCAAACAGGATCTGAACGCGCTACGCGGCCAAGTCGGAATGTTGTTTCAGAAGCCGACGCCGTTTCCGATGTCGATCCACGACAACATTGCCTTCGGCGTGAAGCTCTACGAAAACCTATCGAAGAGCGAGATGACGGACCGCGTTGAGTGGGCGCTGCGCAAAGCGGCGCTGTGGAACGAAGCCAAAGACAAACTCAACCAGAGCGGACTCTCGCTCTCCGGCGGGCAACAGCAGCGTCTGTGCATCGCACGCGGCATCGCGGTTAAGCCGGAAGTGTTGCTGCTGGACGAACCCACGTCCGCGCTCGACCCGATTTCGACCGCGCGCATCGAGGAGCTGGTGAGCGAACTGCGTAGCGACTACACCATCGTGATGGTCACGCACAACATGCAGCAAGCTGCGCGCGTGTCGCAACACACGGCGTACATGTACCTCGGCGAGCTCATCGAATTCACGCCCACCGCGCAAATCTTTGTGAAACCGCGAGACAAGCGCACTGAGGACTACATCACCGGAAGGTTTGGTTAATGGAACACACTTCAAAGCAATTCGAACTCGAACTGGAAGACCTGCGCAGTGGTTTGCTGTCCATGGGCGGGCTTGTCGAGGCGCAACTGGACCGCGCGCTAGAGGCGATTGCGTCGGGCGAAACGGAACTCGTTGACGTCGTTGTGCGCGAGGAGAAACGCGTGAACGATAAACAGCTTGAACTGGACCGCAAGAGCATGGAAATCATCGCCAAGCGCCAGCCAACCGCCGTCGATCTGCGCCAAATCGTGTGCACGATGCAGGCGGTGAATGATCTCGAACGCATCGGCGATGAGATCAAAAAAATCGCGTTACGCGCCAAACATTTTCAGGCGTCAGAGCGTTTTCAGCATCTGCGACTGAACGAAGCCAAACACATCGGCGCCCTCGCGCAAGACATGCTCAAGGAAACGCTCAATGCGTTCGCGCGGTTGGACGTAATTTCAGCGGGCGAAGTCATTGGTCGCGACGTCGCCGTGGATGAGGAGTTTGATCGCATCATGCGGCTTCTCGTCACTTACATGATGGAAGACCCGCGAACGATTAGCGCGGGCCTAGACGTCGCATTTCTCGCCAAAGCCATTGAGCGCGTCGCCGACCACGCAAAAAACATCAGCGAGTACGTCATTCACATCGTGCAAGGCAAAGACCCGCGGCACGGCGGCTAGGACGCGCTTTGAATTGACCGGTTCTGCATTCGTCATTCCGGCGCAGGCCGGAATCCAGAACGTTACCGGACTATTTGCCGTTGCGGCGCGCGACCAGCGTATGGATCCCGGCCTGCGCCGGGATGACGACAAGACTATCGATCTGTCGCGAGAAAATCAGCGAATCGGATAGGCGTACATCAGTCCGCCCTTGCTCCACAAATTGTTGAGGCCGCGCGGCAGCGCGATCGCGGTTTTCGGGCCAAGATTGCGTTCGAACATTTCGCCGTAGTTGCCGCTTGTTTTGATGGCACGAACCATCCAATCGCGATCAAGTCCGAGCAGTTTGCCAGTGTCTTCCGACGTGCCGAGAATGCGTTGAATTGCGGGGTCTTGCGAGCTGGCTTTGAGCGACTCAACGTTGGCTTTTGTGATGCCGTACTCCTCCGCCTCGAGCAAGCCATAAATCACCCACTTCACAATCGCGAACCATTCGTCATCGCCGCGCCGCACCATCGGGCCAAGCGGTTCTTTCGAAATGAGCGTCGGCAAAATTATGTGATCGTCTGGGTTCTTTGCGTCGGCGTTGCGCGTGGCGGCGAGGCCCGATGCATCTGTCGTGTAGCCCACACAGCGGCCTGCGAAATACGCGCTCTTTAGGCCGTCGAGCGATTCGAACACGACAGGCTTGAAACCGAGATTGTTGATGCGCGAGAAGTCCGCGAGATTCTTCTCAGTCGTCGAGCCCGAAAGCACACATATGGTTTGTCCCTTCAATTGCCGCACGTCTTTGATTTTCGATTTCGTCGGCACCATGAAGCCTTGGCCGTCGTAGTACAACGGCGCGGTCACGTTCAATCCCAGCGATGCGTCGCGCGTGAGCGTGAAGGTCGTGTTGCGCGATAGAACATCAATTTCACCGGACTGCAATGCCGAGAGCCTTGCCTGCGACGTGAGCGGTACCCACTTCACTTTGTTCGCGTCGTTGAGCACGACTGCGGCCAGTGCTTTGCAGAAATCGACGTCGAGGCCGCTCCATCCGCCCTTGGAATCCGCCTGCGAGAAGCCCGCGAGGCCGGTGTTCACGCCGCACGAAAGTTGCCCGCGCGACTTGATCGTGTCGAGCGTTTTGCCGGCGTGCACGGGTAACGCTGCGAATGCAACGGTCGCGGCGACCAGACTGAAAACGGAACGTAATGTGAAATGCATCATGAGCTCGCTTATCGGTGAGTTTGACGACGTCTCCGACGAGCGATCTATGTGAACGCTCGTGGAACGAATGCAAATGATGATATGCCGCTGCGCCTCGCAGCAACCGCGTCGCGGTCGAAAATATTGCGATGACGCAGATATAGTTTCGCGGCGCTGTGGTCTCCCAAATCGCTCTACAGCTTTTGCACGTTAGCGACCGTAGGATGGCGCTTTGAGGCGTTTTGCAATGATTGTCGACTTATGCTTTTTTGCGCCACAAGCGACCGCGGAATGGTCGCTCCCAGCGCAAAGCTGTTACTGACACGTATCCCGGATTGGGGCCTGTGTATGACGTCGCCCACCCCCTCGGCCTACTGCTTGATCATCCGCTCCGCTTTCGGCGCGAGGTAAGCACTGTCGAAAATGTCGTCGGCCTTTGGTTTGTTGGTGTACTTGAAGCCTTCGCCGATTTGATCGATGCTCCGCGTCAGGCGTTTTGCGTCCACGCCGCCGAAACCGTTGGCCACGACTTCCGGCGTCATCACGTTTTGGTCGATGGCCATCTTGAGGCGCACGAATTCTTGACCATCGTTCAGGATGTTGTTGCGCTTCATGAGCGAAGCCATCGAGGCCTTCGGATCGCGGATCGTTTCTTGCCATCCCTTGATCGTCGCGCGGATGAAGCCTTGCACGATCTTCGGATTCTTCGCGGCGTATTCGGCGTCGACGATGATGCCGTTTCCGTAGAGTTCGAGGCCGAGATTGCGCATGAGCATCACGCTGATGTCGTCCTGCGCGATGCCGCGCCCGCGCAGGTTCATGTACGACGAAAAAGAGAAGGCAGTGATAGCGTCGACTTTGCCTTCAACGAGCATCGGCTCGCGCACGGGGAAGCCCACGTTTTCGATTTTCACTTTGCTGGTGTCGATGCCGTTCTTCTTCACGAACGCGGGCCATTGCGCGTACGCACCATCAGCGGCGGGCGCGCCCAGCGTTTTGCCTTCTAGGTCTTTAGGCTTGTTGATGCCGGCCTTTTTGAGCGACACGATCGCAAACGGCGGCGCGTTGTAGATCATGAGCACCATCTTGAGCTTTTTGTTTTCCGGCTTGTCGCGAAAGCGCACCAGCGTGTTGATGTCGCCGAACACGAATTGATATGCACCCGAGGCTGCGCGATTGATCGCTTCGGTCGAACCGTTGCCAGTGTCGATCGTCACGTCAAGGCCCTCGGCTTTGTAGTAGCCCTTGTCGAGCGCGACAAAATAGGGCGCAGCAGGACCTTCGAAGCGCCAGTCGAGTGCGAATTTGATGGGCGTTTGCGCGAACGCCGTTGCGGCGGCGCACGAGAAGAGTGCGGTCAGCCAAAGTCTTGCTTTCATTGAAGCTCCGTAGGTTTGTTGAGTCGGTTTGCCTTGCGGCGTTAGTCGTAGGTACGCAAATTGCGTGCCTTGTGAAAAGTCAATGAACAACTGCAGGGGAATACACCGATGACAGCACCGGGAGCGCCGCTAGTCGTGCTCGATCATGTGAGCATGACCTACGGACATGGCGCACACGCCGTGAAGGCCGTCGACAACATCACGCTCACCATCAAGAAGGGCGAGTTCATCGCCGTTGTCGGCCCCTCGGGCTGCGGCAAGAGCTCGATGATGAAACTCATCAGCGGCCTCAAACCCACGTCCGAGGGCACGCTCACGATTGAGGGTCAGCCCGTGAAGGGCCCGATCAACAAAGTGGGTATGGCGTTTCAGTCATCGAATCTTTTGCCGTGGCGCACCGCTGTGGACAACGTGTTGCTGCCGCTCGAAATCGTCGAGCCGCATCGTTCGCGGATCGGCAAAGAGAAAGCTGCGTATCGCGAAAAGGCGCGTGCGCTACTTTCGTCTGTCGGGCTCGGTGGCTTCACCGAAAAATTCCCGTGGCAATTGTCGGGTGGCATGCAGCAGCGCACCAGCATCTGTCGCGCGCTCATTCACGAGCCGGAAATTTTGATGCTTGACGAGCCGTTCGGCGCGCTCGACGCGTTCACACGCGAAGAGCTATGGTGCATGACGCGAGACATTCACCAAGCGCGCGGCGTTACCGCGATGCTCGTCACGCATGACTTACGCGAGGCGGTGTTTCTCGCCGACACGGTGTATGTCATGAGCGATCGGCCGGGCAAGATCGTAAAGGTGCAAACCGTCGATTTGCCGCGCCCGCGCGACTTAGAAATCACCTACGAGAAACCGTTTCAAGACTTGGTGCATGAACTTCGTTCGTACATCGGAAAGCACTGATGGGTAGGCGACGACTTGGCATCGCCCGGAGCCACGGGGAAGCGCGGCCAGGTCCGCGCCTACAGATAACAGGCAAATTTGTTTCAAAGTGAACACATGAAAAACTGGAAAGAAAACATCCTCGCGCCGTTGCTGTTTACCGTGGCGTTGTTGATCCTTTGGGAGCTGGCGTGCCGCGTTTTCAGCCTGCCTGCCACGGTACTGCCAACGCCAACTGCAATCGCGAAAGCGATGGTGCAATACTGGCCCGCAATTTGGGAGAACAGCTTGCAAACGCTGGTGACGACGCTGCTCGGATTCGCGCTTGCCATCGTGGCTGGCCTCGCACTCGGTATCGGCATCGGTTGGTCGAAATTTATCTACGGCGCGCTCTACCCCGTGATGATCGCGTTCAACGCGATTCCAAAAGTGGCCGTCGTTCCCATCCTCATCATCTGGTTCGGCATCGGCACCATCCCCGCGATCTTTACGGCGTTTCTCATCTCGTTCTTCCCCATCGTCGTGAACGTCGCGACTGGCCTCGCGACTACCGAACCCGAATTGCAAGACGTGCTCCGCGCCCTCGGCGCGAGCAAACTCGACATCGTGCGCAAAGTTGGCATCCCGCGTTCGATGCCGTACTTTTTTGGTTCGCTCAAAGTCGCGATCACGCTCGCGTTCGTGGGCTCGGTCGTGTCGGAGACCATCGGCGCCAACTCAGGGTTGGGGCAAATGATGCTCGCCGCCCAAGCGGGGTTCAACGTCGAGCTTGTGTTCGCTGGCGTCATGGCCCTCGCGATCCTCGGTATCGCGCTCTACGCGATCACCGCGCTTATCGAAAAGCGATTTACCGGCTGGGCGTTTCGCGCTGAGGGAATTGGCTAGTCGCGCGGAGCGCTACTTCTTTGCGCGCATCCTGTTGTTCTTCGCGTTGTGCTCAAGCTCGCATAACCCGAGCGCTTCGAGCAGCGGTGGAACGTACACACCGAAGCGCCCTCGGAGGCCTTTCTTGAGGCCGTACCATCCGCCGACGGGATTGTCCGAAGATCGGCCCCAGGCCTCAACGGTACCGTCCTTCGCGGGCTTTTGCTCGTCGGCGCCGCCAAGGTCCACCCAATCGCCAGCTTTCTTGAGCATCGCATGAAGGTCGTCGACACAACGCGCATCGTAATGCAACACGGTGCTTCCAACCGTACACACCAATATCGTCTTCCCGTCCTTCTCGTCGACGTGCATCGTGAACTCCGAGGTTCCCGGTGGCGTCTTGAGTTTCCAAGGGTTTTCTTTTGTCCGGTCGAGTGACGTGGCCATGCGGTCTCCCTGTCGATTCGAGTAGGTCGGAGCGATGTCTCGCGGCTAGCTTCCAGTCCTGTTACGCTCGTTTGTTGTGGCGCGAATCAGTGCGCATCGAAACTCTAGCGCGAATCGCGACGCGATGCCAGCTCATCTCGCCCCACGACTACGAGGACAAATACGGCACGATGTTTTTCATTGCGAGCGCAACGTACTCGTCCTTCTCGCCGACCGGCGCGACGTAATGCAGCGCTTGCCGCGCAGCTTCCTCGCCCTCGGTGCGCGCGATGATCCACGCGGCGAGATACGGCGACGCGAAGCAACCGCCCGCTGTCGCCACGTTGCCCTTCGCGAAAAACGGTTGGTTCAGCACTTCAACGCCAGCTTCGACCACCCAGGGCTTCGTGGTGAGATCGGTGCATGCGGGGACCACGCCAAGCAAGCCCAGCTTCGCGAGCACCAACGTGCCCGAACACTGCGCAGCAATGAGCTGGCGGCTCGGGTCGAGCTGCAACTCGGCCATCATCGCTGCGTCATTAACGACTTCTCGTGTCTTGATGCCGCTGCCGACGATCACCGCGTCGGCAGTCCTCGCATCTGCCAACCGCGACTGCGCATGCACGGTCACCCCGTTCATCGACGTCGCCGTTGGCTCAGGGCAACAGATCGTGACCCTCCAATCCGGTTTCTTAATGCGGTTGAGTAAGCCGAGGGCAATGAACGAATCAAGTTCGTTGAAGCCTTGGAATGTTAGGATGGCGATGTGCATTTGAGTCAGATTAGCTTTCGCCACATTTTGGACTTAGCGAGCAGCAAATTGAATTCAAAATTTCCATTCCCGAGCGTAACGTCGAATGAACCCCCATTCGCGGTCGCTCTTCGCGGAAATTGTGACACTGTGTTCAGGGTAGGTGCGTCGTATCGCACTTTCCATGGCCGATGCGTCAATGCTAGTCTTTGAATACATGTAATAGATTCGCTTGCCACCGAATGTCTCAACCAATACGGTTATTCCGTTCCCGGACTTTTCTAGAAAATTGACAATGTACGTGTCGAACTCACCGAGCGAGTCGTTGTGGTCCGCTTGTGGCGCGCCCTTGTCGTTAACGTGAAGCAATTGTTGCTTCAGGACGATCAGTTGGGGATAAGTTTTTTGTAAAGTGTCGTAGTCGAGTCCATCTGGAAATCGCAGATATAACGGAACCCCTTCATGCTCGACCGCTCCCGTTTTCCACGCGCGATCGTGGGTTGTTGAACATGCACTCAACAAGATGAGCGCGAGAAGAGCGGGTAGTAGGTATTTCATTTTGAATGCATAACGCGGCGGTTGTCGAAATGCCGCCAGCGGCGACTTTGTGAGGCTCGAATACTCAACTATGGTCACCGCCTCGAACAATAGTGATTCACTTTTTTGTCCAACTGCCACGCCATCACGGCATGCGTTGCGCTAATTTCCACGAGCTGCACACTCACGTAGCTGCGGCCGTCGGCTAGTAACAGTTCAGTGGCCGAGGCGAGTTGATATTTGCCTTCGTAGTTTGACCATTGCACGTTGTCTTTTCGCGCGCGCACGCCGAGCGAGCCGTCTTCGCGGAAATCGTATTGCGTTTGTGCAGTCGAGATTGCGCCGGAGTGACAACTCCACTTTCCGAGCAGCAAGCGGCGATTGTTCTCGGCTTCCGCGCTGAGGCTTTGGCGCGGTCGGACGACCTCGGGCATGCCCGATGCAGCCGACGATTCGGGGATCAGCGAATCCATGTTTCCGTTTCGCTTCGGCAGCAGCTCAATCCAGTCGGCGGGCACGGCGAAGTTGAGGTTTTGGCCGTTGCGCGATTGAAAGGTCGTGATGCCGATCAAACGGCCATTCGCATCGAACAAGCCACCACCACTGGAGCCTGGCGAGATCGCGGCATTGGTTTGGATGAGCTTGGTGTCTTCGAACGTGCGAAGCGACGCCACGACGCCATCGGAGAGCGTGAGATCAAGCCCTTGCGGCGCACCGATGGCATACACGCGCGCACCCACGGCGACGCTGGAGATCGGTGCGCGCACGACGGTCGGCGCACGAAGGCCGGGCACCGAGAGCTGGCACAAATCGTGTCCCGAATCGCGCAGCCGCAAACGCGCGGGAATGCTCTTGCCACCGACGATCACCACAAGGTTCGTGGTGCCTAAAGCCACGTGGCAGTTCGTGACGACCTCTGCGTCTTCGATCACGACGCCGCTGCCTTGCGTTACTCCGCGTCCGTCTTCGCGGCTGCCGCGCACAACGACGATGCTGTTCTGGTTGCGCCTGAACACTTCGGCGGCTGAGAGTTCGCCGGTCGCGGCAGGAGCAACAGCCGGCGCGTTCGTCGTTGTCGCGAACGGTGCTGCGGGTACTTGCTGCGGCACGGCATTGGTTTGCGCGTTGTCCCCGGGCACTGGCTGCGCACGAACGGGTGTGCTGGTTGAGGCCACGGGAGCGGCAACCGCCGTTGGCGCAGCACGTTTCTGTTGGTAGAAGAAATACGCACCCGCCATCGCTGCCGCACCGACGACGAACAGTAGCCAATGCGTCACGGGCGTACCCGACCGCGCGGGAGTACTGGACACCTGTTCGACCACGACAGCGGGTTGGCGTTGCAGCGATTGGTCGTATCTCGTGCGCTTGACCGGGTCGGACAAAGTCTCGCGTGCATACGCGATGATTTTGATTTGATTGGCGCGGTCTTCCGAGTGCGCGGCGCCATCTGTATTCAGGCGCTCCAACAAGGACGCAGCGCGCGCTTTTACCTGCTCAGTTGTAGCCGTTGCATCAAGTCCGAGCGCGTCGTATAGCGTTTTGGCGGGGCGCATGGAATTGAGCGTGTGCTGTCCGATTGACGGTTGATTGGCGCATCATAGCAACGCGCTAAAACAACCCAACAATCTGGCCGTCGTCATCAATATCAATGCGCTCGGCGCTCGGCACTTTCGGCAAGCCCGGCATCGTCATCACGTCACCGCACACCACAACGATGAATTCAGCACCTGCGGCGAGGCGCACTTCGCGCACTGTTAGCGTGTGACCCGTGGGCGCTCCACGCAGCGTAGCGTCGTTGGAGAACGAGTATTGCGTTTTGGCGATGCAGATCGGGAAGTGTCCGTAGCCGCTGTTCTGCAGCGCCTCAATAGCGGTACGCACGGACGGCTCGGCGTCGACGTCCGCTGCGCCGTAGACCTTTTGCGCCACGGCACGGACTTTGTCCCACAACGGCACTGCGTCGTCGTAGGCGAATTTCAGCGCGGATTTCTTCTCGCAGAGCGTGAGCACTTCGCGCGCCACGTCGACCGCACCCTTACCGCCATCGGCCCAGTGTGTGGCGAGATGAATCGGTACGCCTATCGCTTCAACGCGTTGTTTTAGCAGCGCAATTTCACCGGGCGTGTCGGCGTCGAATCGATTGATCGAGACCACACACGCGAGGCCGAACACGTCGCGCATGTTGCGCACGTGACGCTCAAGATTCTTCATGCCCGCATCAAGCGCGACAAGATTTTCTTCGGACAAATTTTCGCGCGCCACGCCACCGTGATACTTCAGCGCGCGGATGGTCGCGACGAGCACAACGGCGTCCGGTGCAAGCCCACTCTTGCGACACTTGATGTCGATGAACTTCTCGGCGCCCAGATCAGCGCCGAAACCCGCCTCCGTCACGACGTAGTCACCAAGCTTCAAGGCGGTGCGTGTGGCAAGCACGGTGTTACAGCCATGCGCGATGTTCGCAAACGGACCGCCATGCACGAACGCAGGCGTGCCTTCGAGCGTCTGCACGAGATTGGGTTTAAGTGCGTCCTTGAGAAGCGCGGCCATCGCGCCTTGTGCGTGCAGGTCGCTCGCAGTCACGGGTTTTTTGTCGCGCGTCGCACCGATCACGATATTGCCGAGGCGACGCTTTAGTTCTTTGAGCGAATCGGCGAGACACAAAATCGCCATGACTTCCGAGGCGACGACGATGTCGAAACTACTCTCGCGCGGAAATCCGTTGGCCGGGCCGCCTAGCGCAACGGTGACCTGGCGCAACGCACGATCATTCATGTCGACCACGCGCTTCCACGTCACGCGGCGCACGTCGATGTCGAGCGCATTGCCGTGGTGAATGTGGTTGTCGATCATCGCTGCGAGCAAATTGTGCGCGGCGGCAATCGCGGCAAAGTCTCCGGTGAAATGCAGATTGATGTCTTCCATCGGCACGATCTGCGCGTAGCCGCCGCCCGCAGCGCCGCCCTTCATGCCAAACACCGGCCCCAAGCTCGGTTCACGGAGGCACACGACGGCGCGCTTGCCAGTGCCCGCGAGCACCTGATTGAGCGCGTCGCCGAGGCCCACCGTTGTGGTGGTCTTTCCTTCGCCCGCTGGCGTGGGGCTGATCGCGGTGACAAGGATCAGTTTGCCATCGTGTCGGTCTGCGAGCGACGCTAAGCACTCATACGACAGTTTCGCTTTCGTGCGGCCATACGGCTCCAGCTGCTCGGGCGCGAGGCCAAGCGTTCGCGCGATGGCATCGATGGGTTGCAGAGTGGCGTGTTGGGCGATGTCGATGTCGGAGCGCATGGTCTGGAAGTCTAGCGGGCTTGAACGTTCGGCGCGGCCGTTGTATTCGTTAGTTGAACTTCAGTTTTCGATGCAATTACGGCGCGAACGCGGTACCGCAGTTGGCGTTGAGCCACTCGCGAACGTTGTTGTTCACGCCTGCCGGAGCATTCCATTGGCTGCGCGCCGCGCCCGATGGCACGGCACCGTTGGTGACGGCCGTGCCTTTGAGGCCCAACATCGCGCGCAGCGTGACGAGGCCGTCGCTGGTGAGCGCGGGCGTGGTGTTGCCGGTGACTGCCGCGACCGTGGCTTTGCCGCTGGCGACGTACAGCGCTGTTGGGGCGGTCACCTGTGCGCAGACGCCCGACAGACCGCCAAAAGCGCTGGCATTGGCCCCAAGGTAACGGCGTAGCATCGCGACACCATCCGTTGCGGGATCGAGGATGCCGTTGCCATCGACGTCGAGGTTGCAATTCGGAAACGCGCTATCGAGTTGCGCGCTCAAATTATTGGTCGTCGTCGCCAAGCTGAGTGCCGCAGGCACGACAACCGCCGGAATGCGATAGCCCGCCGCTTGCGGGTGGATAGAACCGGTCCAGCCCGCAGGTCCGCTGCAACGGTAGCTGTTGTTCGTTGTGGTGCAGAGAATGTCGGGGCTTGATGTGCACAGGCTAAAACTGTTGACCGCGGTTGCGCCCTGCGTGATGGTGCCGGTCACCGCAGCGTCGCGCCAGCGCGAGACTTTCACGCGCACGTAGTTGAGTGCTCGCGCGCTGTAGGCGCAGGTGGGATTAGTTGTACATGACGCTGCGGCAGCGCCACAGCCGGCTGCGCTACTCGCACAAGGCTCCGCCAGCGGAAAATCGAGCGGCGCGATCCCGGCGACGGTCCCTTGAGTAAGGTTGAGGCCACACGATTGACCGTCGGGGGAGATACGAATGCCGGGGTGCGAATAGCACGGCAAGAGGCGATTCACGTAGGCGATGGACATTACATCGCCATGCGTAGGCAGGTGGCAAGTAACGCCTTGGATGCAGCCCGCTGCGTTGTAGCCGTAGCCAAAGCCATAACCGTAAGACACTGGCGGCACCGTTGCGTTAGGCGACTCAACGGCCAAGCTGCCACGATCATGATTCATACCCATAATGTGTCCGATTTCGTGCGAGAACGCCGTATCCGGGCAGGTGCCACCTGCGTTGCCTGATTCAAGATCAAGGCCCTCGCTAAACACGCCGTAAGCCCAGCCTTCGTATACGTCCATGCCGAAGCCAACGGTGCCATTGCGATTGGCCATGCCGCAGGCGGCGTGCGCATTGCGTCGAAATGGGCGCACCAGCATCACCAAATCGGCTTGACTCGAATCACGCAACGGTGCGACGCCTTGTAGAGCGACGGGCGTAACGACAACACGGTTGAACGCGGGTATCGAAGGCGTAATGTCATTAAGCGCGACCCCATCGCTCGTGGTCTCAGAGTACTGCGTGCGCAGCGTTGCTACGAGCCGCAGCGTGATAGCGACCTCGCTGTTGAGGTACGCCGTGTTCGACTGCGCCGCCAGATTATTAAGTCGTGCGAGTACACCGGTCTCCGTGCCAAAGCGCGTGACCATGCCGTCGGTGTAAACGATG
>JAKPSO010000847.1 GCA_029571495.1 Pseudomonadota bacterium | reverse complement strand
CCCTAACGCCGGTGCCGTTGTCGAAGGAGGCGCAAGACCTCAATGCGCGAGCGGCGAAGTTGCCGACGGTGACCGAGAATGGGTATCGGTTGAACGGGTTGCTTGCGCCTGCGGGGCAAGACCCTGTGGCTTACGGCAAGTGTCTGGTCGCGGCGGAGGAGCAACATCGCAAAGAAGTCCGCGCTCTCGGAAAGTCTGCCCCGTCGGAGGACGATAAAGCGGCGTCGGACGCCTATTGGAAGACTTCATCGGACGGCTACGCAGCGCAGCAACAATCCTGTCGTGGCGGAGCCGCAACATTGGCGTTTCCGAAGGCCCTCCTCGACGGCAAGATTCGTCTCGCGATGTCGCCGGATTCTTGGCGTGCGCTCGCTGAAGCGGTTCCGGACGCACAACTGCTTGTTCGCGCGGACACGGTTGTTGCGGGCGGGCCACGTCGTATGGGAGCGGAGGTCGATTCCCCGATCCCTCCTTGGAATACCGTGGTTGCGTATGAGCGCTGGCGCATAGCGACAGCCGTACGCGCCTGGGAAACGGGAGACAAGACAGCGGCAATCGCGAGTTGGTCGAAGGGTATTCGTCATTGGACTGATTCAGCCCACGAATCGTTGATCGGGGCAATGATGGCGGTTTCGATACAGACGCAGGCGACAATCGCGCTTCAATACGCCGCGACCAACTCAAACCAAATCGATGAATCGTGGGCGCGGGAGGCGTTGGCTGGGCTTGGCCCGATTGAGTCTATGCCACAGGCTGTGGCTGATTCAATGCTCGCCGAGTGGCAGATCTATTTATCGGCATTGAAAACGGCGTCGGCCAGTCCGACTTTAGGCGCAGCATTTGGAATCGAGCGCCACTTGATGCACCGCGCAACTGATCGATTGGCCCGATTAGTTTTCGACCAGAATGACACGATCAATCGCTTTGCTCAGACGAACCTCTGGACGCAAGACGCTTTGAGAAAGGTTGCGAGCGGACAGGAGGCGCCGGAATTTCCTCTAGAGTGGGCTGCTTTCGGATGTACCACCGGAGGCGATTGGGGCATGCTTTGCTTGCCGTTTATGCGTAACCCGGTTGGCAGAATTTTGGCGGCCATCGCCGCGCCGATCTATACGAACTACGGCACCCGCGTCGCCGATCTACGCAATCTCGTCGCCGCCACTCGCCTAACCATCGAAGCACGCCGTCGTGGCCTCGCAGGTGACGCGCTTGCGACGTTCGTGGCGAATGCGCCCGCTGACATGCGTGACGTGTTTACCGGAAAGCCGTTTGAATACGATGTGGCGAAGAAAGAGCTGCGTCCGGTGCTGCGCGAGAGAAACACGGTGCTTGGGGACAAAGGGCCGTACGCGCTGCCGCTGTAGCTAGACCTCGTTGAAGACCTAGGGCTTCAGACTCTTCGCTGCGCTCAGGGCGAACGGTTCCGATGGCAGAAAGCGGACAGATCGTCGCGCCCTAGATTGCGGCGCGGCTGATTCACGTCAAGTCGCTAGCGGCCTTGCTGTGGAACGCTTGTGGGCATTCAATCTGCCCGCAAGAAGTTCGCCATGACACATTCGTCGCTCACTGTTATCCGTGAAGAACATGCCGCGCTCGCCGCCATGTTGCGCTCGCTGCTCCTCATGGTGGAGCGCGGCCCGAAGCACGACTCGGACACGTTTTTCTCGGTGTTGCGCGCGATGCTCTTTTACGTCGACGAGTTTCCTGAGCGGCTGCATCACACGAAAGAGACTGAGCTTTTCTTCCCGAAATTGCGCGGTGTTTCGGCAGAGATTGACGCGGCGATTGACCGCCTCGACCGCGAGCACGGCAAGGGCGAAGCGGCCATTCGCGAGTTGCAGCATTTGCTCCTCGCGTGGGAGATGCTTGGCGACGCGCGACGCGGCGCGTTCGAGGGGGCGTGCATTCGCTACGTGAATTTTTACCTCGATCACATGCGTATCGAAGAAACCCTCGTACTGCCGTCCGCGGAGAGTCGTTTGACCGAAGCGGACTGGAACGAGCTCGACGAAGCCTTCGAAACCAATCGCGACCCGCTCACTGGAAAATACCCGGCCGATCCCGCGTACGAACGCTTGTTCGCGCAGATTCTGCTGAAAGCTCC
>JAKPSO010000998.1 GCA_029571495.1 Pseudomonadota bacterium | reverse complement strand
ACGACGCGTCGACGACCAGCGGCGAATTGAGCCCCGTTGGCAGCGCGTGAAACTCATTGCCGTACACCGTCTCATTCGAGCAGATGTAGGTATAGCTTTTCGCCGCTAACGGCTTATCTGCGGTCGTTTGAGTGGTATTTCGGCCACTAGTCGACTTCCATTCATTTTGCGCTGGAATCCTTGTGTAGCCGTCGCCTTCGCTTGAAGCTATCACGTCGACGGCACCAAATTTCGCTGCCTCGCCCGACGCGCTTTTCGACCAACCGCCTGAGACGACGTACTCCGCGGTTTCACCCGCACGCAGCAGGTTCATCGGCACGGCAGCGAATTGGCCCCATGCGCCACCCTGCATGAAGATGACTTTGTAGTTCTGTGGAATTGCGAGCAATTCGCGCAGATCGGCCTCCGCCTCGCCGATCAGCGCCTCGAACGCCTTGCCGCGGTGCGAGACCTCCATGATGCTCGCGCCCTGCCCTACACCTTTCCAATGCCACTCAGGCAAATCGTCGCGAATTTGCGCAATGACTTCGGGTGGAAGCATCGCGGGGCCGGGGGAGAAATTGAAGGGGAGAGACATGGAAAATTTACAGGCTACTGTTGGGAGCGCGCTTTCTCACGCTCTTTTTTGGCCTCAGCAGCGCGTGCGCGCACTTGTTGCGTGAATTCGTCGGTGATGGCTTTGCTGGCGGCACGCTGTTCCGCGATGATCGGCATGGTGACGCGCATCATGATGTCGGACACCGCGGAGGACGATTCCGACGAAACGTCACGGAGTTTCGACGCTACCGACCGCCCCGCAGGAGAACGGTAAAACGTCGCGAGCGCATCAATGTCCGCTGCGTTGTATATCTTCAAGTACGACGCTTTCACGACCTGCACCAACTCCGCGCGCACCTCTGGTTTTCGAACCTCTTCTGCGAATCGCCCGATAAAGCGTTCGTTCAAAGCGGCCAGTTTTTCGCGAATGGCCTTCAGGTCAGGGTTGTCGGGTTCTTCGCGGCCGCCGAGCTGAGCGGTAAGCGCAGGTAGCTTCTTGGTCGCGTCTTCCCAAGATCGGTCAAAACGCGCCGAAACTTCGATTTCAGCGAGAAATTGCGCACTTTCTTCCGTACTCTGCGCGCACGTGGTCGGTGCGAAAACTACGAAAAAAGCGATTCCAAAAAAAACACCAATTTTTTTCACATCAATCTCCGCTTCACGTTTCAGCACAATCAAACTCACACGGTGGCAGGCGAGTTAGTGAAACACGACCAAATTCCGTTCGGTCTGGATTCCCGCCTTCGCGGGAATGACGTCGATAGTTGCTACTGGCCCTGTTTGCCTAAAGCAAATCCGCCTGATCGCCCGGACCATCCGGCACCTCGGGCTCGTCGATGCGCTCCAAGCCGGAGAGTTTTTCGCCGTCGCCCAGATTGATCAGCGTGACACCCTGCGTGGAACGGCCCGATTCGCGGATTGATTTCACGGTGGTGCGAATCAATACGCCGCCCGTCGTGATCAGCATGATCTCGTCTTCTTTGCGCACGAGTGTTGCAGCGACGACCTTGCCGTTACGCGTGCTTTGCTGGATGGCGATCATGCCTTTGGTGCCGCGGCCGTGGCGGGTGTACTCGATGATTGGTGTGCGTTTGCCGAAACCGTTTTCGGTCGCGGTCAACACTTGCTGTTCTTCGTTTTCAGCGACCAACATTGCGATGATGCGTTGATCTTTTTCGAGCATCATGCCGCGCACGCCGCGGGCGTTGCGGCCCATGCTGCGCACATCGTTTTCATCGAATCGAACCGCTTTGCCACTATCGGCGAAGAGCATCACGTCGTGCTTGCCATCGGTGAGCGCCGCGCCCACGAGGTAATCGCCATCGTCGAGGTCAACTGCGATGATGCCGGTCTTCTTCGGACGGCTGAAGTCCTCAAGCGAGGTCTTCTTCACGGTGCCCATGCTGGTGCCCATGAAGATGAATTTGTTCGGGTCGAAATCCTTGGTCGATACGATCGCCGTGATCTTCTCGCGGTCTTGCAGCGGGAAGAGATTGATGATCGGCTTGCCGCGCGCATTCCGACCGCCCTCGGGCACTTCGTAAACCTTGAGCCAATACACACGGCCGCGGTTCGAGAAGCAGAGGATGTAATCGTGGGTGTTGGCGATGAACAGCTTCTCGACGAAGTCCTCTTCTTTGGTCGCCGTGGCTTGTTTGCCGCGACCGCCACGCTTCTGTGCGCGATACTCTTCAACGGGCTGCGCTTTGAAATAGCCGCCGTGCGTGAGCGTGACGACCATGTCCTGCGGTTTGATGAGATCTTCCATCGAAGTCTCTTCCGCGTTGAACACGATTTCGGATTTGCGCTTGTCCCCGAAGTTCTTTTTGATCTCGGCCAGTTCGTCTTGGATGATCACCGTAACACGCGCGGGCTTCGCCAAAATATCGAGCAAGTCTTGCACGGCGGCGATCACTTCCTTGTATTCAGAAATGACCTTGTCGGACTCCATCGCCGTCAGCCGCTGCAAGCGCATTTCGAGAATGGCTTTGGCTTGAATGTCGGTGAGGCGATAAGCCTGCTCTTTTTCTTGCCAGCAGAAATCGGCCGTGACGCCATCCGGACGCAGGAATTCGACGTTTGCACGTCGGACCATTTCCTTGACCAGCTCGGACTTCCAGAGCTTGGTCGTCAACGCGACCTGTGCTTCGTCCGGCGTCGCTGAGGCCTTGATCAATTCGATGATCGGGTCGACGTTCGCGAGGGCGACAGCCAGGCCTTCCAAGATGTGCGCGCGGGCACGGGCTTGGCGCAGTTCGAACTGTGTGCGCCGTGTAACAACTTCGCGGCGGTGCAGGATGAACTGTTCGAGGAACTCCTTGAGATTGAGCAGACGTGGACGCATGTCCACGAGCGCAATCATGTTCATCCCGAAGCTGTCTTGCAGCTGCGTGTTCTTGTAGAGATTATTGAGGACGATGTCCGGAACTTCGCCGCGCTTCAGCTCGATGACAATCCGCATACCCGATTTGTCGGACTCGTCGCGCAGGTCGGAAACGCCTTCGAGGCGCTTGTCGCGGACCAATTCGCCGATTTTTTGTAACAGCGTCGACTTATTGACCTGATATGGAATCTCATCAACGATGATGGCCTGACGATCCGTCTTGCCGATGGGCTCAAAATGCGTACGCGCGCGCATGACCACGCGACCGCGACCGGTGCGATAGCCATTGACCACCCCTTCGAGGCCGTAGATGTAGCCGCCGGTTGGGAAATCTGGCGCCGGAACGAGCTCGATAAGTTCGTCGATCGTGATTTCCGGCTTCTTCAGCATCGCCTGAACGTCGTCGATCACCTCGCCGAGATTGTGCGGCGGGATGTTGGTCGCCATGCCCACC
>JAKPSO010000828.1 GCA_029571495.1 Pseudomonadota bacterium | reverse complement strand
CGCCTGCGCGACGATGTGCGCTTCGCGCTCGTGTTGCTTCGCGTTCAAGACCTGATGCGGCAGCTTCTCTTTCGTCAGCATCGCCGAGATCAACTCTGAGTTTTCGATCGAGGTCGTGCCGACAAGCACCGGTTGCCCGCGCTCATAGCAGTCGCGAATGTCTTTCACTGCGGCGGCGTACTTCTCAGCGGTGGATTTGAAGAACAAGTCGTTTTCGTCACGGCGCACCATCGTCCGGTTCGGCGGAATGATGACAGTTTCGAGGTTGTAAATCTGCTGGAATTCGTAGGCTTCAGTGTCCGCAGTACCGGTCATGCCAGCGAGCTTGCCGTACATACGGAAATAGTTTTGGAACGTAATCGACGCCAGCGTTTGGTTCTCACGCTGAATCGGCACGCCTTCTTTCGCTTCAACAGCTTGATGCAATCCGTCGCTCCAACGGCGTCCCGACATCAAGCGGCCGGTGAACTCGTCAACGATAACGACCTCTCCATCTTGCACAACGTAATGCTCGTCGCGGTTGTACAGCGCATGCGCACGGAGCGCCGCGTAGACGTGATGCATCAGCGAAATGTTGGCTGCGTCATACAGACTTGAACCACTCGGCAGCAATCCCATTTGTTCGAGCAGTTGTTCGGCGTGGATGTGTCCCTCTTCGGAGAGGTGCACCTGGCGGCCTTTTTCGTCAACGAGGTAGTCGCCGGGCGAGGTCTCGTTCACTTGCTTCGTCATCTTCGGCGCAAGCTCGTTGATGCGATAGTAGATGTCGATGTTGTCTTCGGCTTGGCCCGAAATGATGAGCGGTGTGCGCGCTTCGTCGATCAGGATCGAATCTACTTCGTCGACGATGGCGTAATTGAGGCCACGCTGGCGACGATCCGCCACCGTGTACTCCATGTTGTCGCGAAGGTAATCGAAACCGAATTCGTTGTTCGTGCCGTACGTAATGTCAGCGGCGTACGCGGCGATTTTTGAAGCGTTGTCTTGTTGCGACAAGATCGTACCCACGCTCATCCCGAGGAAGCGATAGACGCGACCCATCCAATCAGCGTCGCGACTGGCGAGGTAGTCGTTTACCGTCACCACATGCACGCCTTTACCGGCCAGTGCATTGAGGTACACCGGCAGCGTCGCCATGAGCGTTTTGCCTTCGCCGGTGCGCATCTCCGCGATCTTGCCTTGGTGCAGCGCCATGCCACCGACCAACTGCACGTCAAAGTGACGCATCTCCAACACGCGGCGGCTGGCCTCACGGACCGTCGCAAACGCCTCGGGCAACAGCGCGTCCAGCGTTTCGCCCTTGGCGATGCGTTCTTTGAACTCCGCGGTTTTGCCGCGCAACTCTTCGTCGGAGAGGGCTTTGATGCCGTCTTCGAGCGCGTTAATTTTGGTGACTTGGGCGCGGTACTGCTTGAGCAGGCGGTCATTGCGACTGCCGAAAATCGTTTTTAGAAATTTATCGATCATGATGGTGAACCGCGCGTTTATTTGAACGCGACGAATGTGGCAAGGCCCACTCGACCCACGACGCATCGGTGATGCGTCGAGGATGAAGCGGGCGAAACCTTAGATTTTAAGCGGAGCGGCGCTTCTCGCTCCGCCAATGGCGAAACGGACGACCGTGAGAGGCGCGCGATTGCGCCGGGGGAACTAGTTGACGGAGAGGAAACGTGCCGGGTTTTGCGCAACACCGTTGAGGCGAACCTCGAAGTGCAGATGCGGCCCCGTCGAGCGGCCCGTCGAACCGACGCGCGAGATACGTTGCCCGCGCACGACCAAATCGCCTTCCTTGACGAGCAATTCGGAGCCATGCGCATAGCGCGTGACGAGGCCGTTGCCGTGGTCAATTTCAACGCTTTTTCCGTACGCTGCGTGGGTGTCTGCATAAATCACTTTGCCGCTAGCGGCCGCGTTGATTGCCGTTCCGCTCTCGGCCGCGAAATCCACGCCTTCGTGGAACGTCTGGTGGCCGGTAAACGGATCGATCCTGTAACCGAAGTTAGAGGTGTAATTGATGTTTTCAATGGGCGGAAGCGTCGGCAGGAACTTGCGCTGCGC
>JAKPSO010000812.1 GCA_029571495.1 Pseudomonadota bacterium | reverse complement strand
GCCCAAAATGAGCAACGTGTTGTTGCCTTTGGCGGCTGCGGCCACGGCGATCACGTTGTCCAAGCTCATGACCAGGTCCGCAATGAGAATGGTGCGGATCGCGGCCATCATGCCGTCCTTCCCGCCCTTGTGTTCGCCATCCTCGTCGCCGTCGTCGCCTTCGGACAACAACTGCACGCCGATGTAAATCAGCAGCAAGCCACCAACGATTTTCAAGTACGGAAACTGTAACAACTGCACCGCGACCAGCGTCAAAATGATCCGCATGACGATGGCTGCGGCCGAACCCCAGAAGATCGCCTTTTGACGCTGATCGTCCGGCAAGCGCCGCGCGGCCATCGCGATAACCACCGCGTTGTCGCCGGAGAGCACGATGTTGGCGAGGATGATTGAGCCCAGTGCCGCCCACCAAGCGGCCGAAAATAATGCGAGTTCCAAAGTAACGCCCCCTTTTAAGTGTTGCCCCGATTCTAGGCAGCGATGCTGTCGAGTTTTCGACTGCTTTCAACTTTTCTGCGAGCGCGCTGTCGCCTCTCGTTTGCCGCGTTGAAACGACCAAAAGCGACTATTAGGAAAATCTTCCCGCAAGCGCCGCCAGACGGTCGCTAGGCGTTTAAAGCTGTTGGCGAAAAGTCAGCCGCATCGTTTCCGTGAAAACCCGCCCGCACAAGCGCCGCAGCGGGGTGCATAATGGCTCTTGAGGAGCGTTTCGTGGCGCCCGTGCGCGACCTGCGCCGTCATCATGGCGTCACGAGACAAGTAAACCATTGCACTGTCTGAAGGAGGACCACGTGGCCATATCTAGCAAATTCACAAAACTCTCGCTCGCGTTCGGCGTCGCGCTCGGCCTGTCGCTGCCTGCTGCAGCGCAAACCGAGATTCAATGGTGGCACGCCATGACTGGCGCGCTGGGTGATCGCGTCAACGATTTCGCCAAGGATTTCAACGCATCGCAAACGCAGTACAAAGTCGTCCCGGTCTTCAAGGGCTCGTACGCCGAAACGATGACCGCCGCGATCGCCGCCACGCGCGCGGGCAACCCGCCGCACATCGTGCAAGTGTTCGAAGTGGGCACCGCGACCATGATGGCCGCAAAGAAATCGGTCAAGCCGGTTCACGAATTGATGCGCGAAGCCGGCGAGAAATTTGATCCCAAAGCGTACGTTTCTGCCGTCACGGGTTATTTCAGCGACGCCAAAGGCAACTTGGTGAGCTTCCCATTCAACAGTTCGACGACTGTCTTCTATTACAACAAGGACGCGTTTAAGCGTGCCGGGCTCGACCCCAACAAAGCCCCTGCCACGTGGCCCGAAGTCATGGCGGCCGCAGCTAAGATCAAAGTCGCGGGCGACAAATGTGCATTCTCCAGCGGTTGGCAAAGCTGGGTGCAGCTGGAAAATTTTTCGGCATGGCATAACGTCCCGTTCGCCAGCAAGAACAACGGCTTCGGCGGAACCGATGCGCGTTTGCTGTTCAACAGCCCTCTGCACGAAAAACACATCGCCAACATCGCGGACTGGATGAAGAAAGGCTACTTCACCTACGGTGGTCGCACCAACGAAGCGGAGTCCAAGTTCTTCAGCGGCGAATGCGCGATGCTCACGTCCTCGTCGGCGGCGTACGCCAACATTAAAAGGAACGCCAAGTTCGACTGGACGGTCAGCCCGCTGCCGTACTACCGCGATGTTCCGGGTGCCCCGCAAAACACCATCATCGGCGGCGCCAGCCTCTGGGTCATGAACGGCAAGCCAGCAGGCGATTACAAAGGTGTTGCGAAGTTCTTCACCTTCCTGTCCGACCCACAGCGGCAAGCGACGTGGCACCAAGTATCGGGCTATTTGCCGATCACCCACGCCGCGTACGACGTGACGAAGAAGTCCGGCTTCTACGAAAAAAATCCTGGTACGGACGTCTCGGTGAAGCAGATGATCGAAAAAGACGTCACGCTGTCTTCGCGCGGCTTGCGCCTCGGCAACTTCGTGCAGATTCGCGGCATCATCGACGAGGAACTCGAAGGCGTTTGGTCAGGCAAGCAAACGCCCAAGGCCGCGCTCGACAACGCAGTAAAACGCGGTAACGAGCAACTGGAAAAATTCCAGTCGGCGAATAAGTAGTTCAGTTGCCCTCTGCGCTGCGCGGAGGGCACTTTTTGCCACTGATTTAGACAGATAGACACGAATTTTTGGACGCAGATTGCGCAGATTAGACGCAGATTTCCGCTGATTTTTTGTCTCTCTCGTGCGTGCCTTGTTTCCAAAAAATCGGCGTAAATCAACTGACTCATCTGCGAAATCTGCGTCAAAAAATCTACCGCCGAATTAACCTGATGGGCGATGCCCGCCCTCACTAAACTGCCCAAGCGAGCGACCCGTCCAGTGGAAAAACGCGTCGGATTTGATTCAAAGCTGCTGCCCTATCTGCTGATCGCGCCGCAGATCATCATCACGGGCGTGTTCTTCTTTTGGCCCGCTGGTCAAGCGCTCTACCAGTCGTTTCTCGAACAGGACGCGTTCGGCAATAGCGTCACATTTGTCGGGCTCAAGAATTTCACGGCACTGTTCACCGACTCGACGTATCTTGAGTCGTTCAAGACCACTGCAATTTTCTCGATCGCCGTAGCGGTGCTCGGACTTTCGCTCTCGCTGTTCCTCG
>JAKPSO010000811.1 GCA_029571495.1 Pseudomonadota bacterium | reverse complement strand
CCGGCAGTGCGATCAGTGTTTGCTGCATCAACGCGCAAAGCGTTTCGTTACCATCCTTCGTCAGAAAAACCTTCCCTTGCGTGATGGTCAACGTACGGCCCGCTTTGACCACTTCGGCGCGTGCGCGAAGTTTTTCACCGTTCGCGGGCGCTAACAAGTTGACCTTGAACTCAACGGTCAACACACCGGCACCGGGTGGCATTAGCGTCGCGCCCGCGCAGCCACCCGCCGTGTCGATCAAGGTGCTCACGATACCGGCGTGGAAAAAGCCGTTCTGTTGCGACAACTCCGGCCGAAAATCCACCTCAAATTCCGCGACGCCTTCTTCTACTTCCGTCAGCCTTGCGCCGATTAGACGCATTGCGCCTTGCGATGCGACGATCGACAAAATGTCCGCGGTTTTTTGAGCGTTCAGCATGGTGAGTCGGATTGTATGCGCTAAGTTGACGTTTACGTCAACGTAAATTCAATTTTGCGGAATTTCCGGAGCCAGCGGTGCTGGAAAGGGACGGACGCGGCGAGCGAAGCGCTCCCTGGCGTTACTTCGCCGAGTTCTTCAGGCGTTTGCGGCAATCGCGCTCTATCGTCGAAATTTCTTCGAGCACGACGTCAATGTCCTCGCGCTGTTGTTCGAGCAGATTGCGCCGACTCGCGAGGACCTCAAGAAACTTCTCGAGCTGCGAGCGTTCACTGTTGTCAGCCTTGTACAAATCGAGAATATCGGCGATCTCGGCGAGGCTCATGCCGAGGCGCTTTCCGCGAAGCACCAGTTTCAAGCGAACGCGCTCGCGCTGGCCATAGATACGTCGCGTGCCGCGCCGTTCTGGCGAGAGCAGGCCCTGATCTTCATAGAAACGAATTGCTCGCGTGGTGAGCGCGAATTCGTCGGCCAAATCGGTGATGGTGAACGAGTCCGGTCGCGTCTTCGCAGCGGATTTGGCGGCGGATTGGGAGGAGGGTTTGGCGGTGGCTTCTGACATGCGGCGAGAGTGTAGCGGCTGTTTCGAGCCCTAACCAGTGGCTCGCGGAATGTCCGCCTCGCCGTACACAAGATGCACGCGAGCATCCTCTGGAATGCCGGGCATCGTCGCCGCCCATGCTTCCCAATCGGCGCGCATCGCTGCGAGGCGCTCCGGCTGGCGCTTCGCGAGGTTCGCTCGCTCCCGGGCGTCGGTTTCGACATCAAATAAATATTCGTAGCTGTCCATCGCGAGATACTTCCAGCGGCCGTCGCGCATCGCGCGTTGCTTGCGGTGATTCATGCGCCAGTACAGTTTGCGCGGAGGGTTGTGTGATGGGCTTTCGAGAACAGGCGCCATGTCAAAGCCGTCAAGCGGCGCGTTCAAGTCAATCGTCGCTCCGCCAGCCGCGAGCATCGTCGCGGTCCAATCCATTGTGAGATTTGACGTTGACGACACACCACCGGCCTTGATGCGTGCGGGCCAGCGCGCCACCAGTGGCACGCGAATGCCGCCTTCGAGCAAGTCCATCTTGCCGCCCACGAACGGCCAATTCTTCGAGAAGCGCTCGCCGCCGTTGTCACTCGTGAAAACGACCAGCGTGTTTTCGGCCATACCTTTCGCTTCGAGTGCCGCAAGGATATGCCCGATGCCTTCATCCATGTGATGAATCATGCGCCAGTATTTGTCCAGCGAGCCGCCGTCGTTGTGGCTGATCTTAGGCGTGATGCGTTCCGCTTCGGCGCGGTCGTCACGTGTCTCCCACGGCCAATGCGGTGCGGTGTAATGGACCGAGAGAAGAAACGGTTGCGAGGTGGATTGTTCATTGATCCAACGCACCGCGCGGTCGCTCACAAGGTCGGTGAAGTAGCCGTCCTCGAACACCTCAGTTTCGTTCTCCCACAAATCATGCGTGCCGCGCGAATCCTTGTGCGTGAAGTAATCGAGCGCTCCTGCCGTTGCGCCGAAGAAGTAGTCGTAACCGCTCTTGCGCGGTCCGAACACGGGCGGAAAGCCGAGATGCCACTTGCCGACCAACGCAGTGCGATAACCCGCATCGCGCAGACCGCTCGCAAGCGTCGGAATCTCCGGTGGCAAGCCCAGTACGCTGCTGCCACGCTCCACAGTGCCCAGAGGCTCCTCGGCCGCGCCACGAAATCGATATTGGTACCGCCCAGTCAGCAGCGCAAATCGCGTAGGCGAACACACGGGCGAATTGCTCATCGCGTGCGTGAAGCGCAGACCCTCTACAGCCATTCGATCAATGTTCGGGGAGACAGCAAACGGCGCACCCGCGCCGCCATAGCAGCCTAGGTCTGCAGAGCCTAAGTCGTCGGCGAGAATGAAGATGAAATTAGGGCGTTGATTCATAGCAAGAAGCTTACTCCACCCATACCAGCTGCTTCATGGTCGAACTCGGAACCAAAGCCCGTGAACCGAGTTTTTGATGCGCCGCAGGCAGCGCAGTCCCCCGCCCCGCTACTATCGCATCAAACATTTCAAGGAAGAGAGCTATGCGTTTGCAAGGAAAAGTCGCGATCATTACCGGCGGTGCGCAAGGGTTTGGGCTGGGGATCGCCGAGCGCTTTGCGGCGGAGGGTTGTTCGCTCATGATGGCGGACGTGCAGGGCGCGGTTGCCGAGAAAGCGGCGGCGACGCTTGCGGCGCAAGGTGCGTCGGTCGCGGCACGGCAGGCCGACGTGTCTGTTTCCGCAGACTGGGACGCGCTGGTAAAAGCCACGGTCG
>JAKPSO010000805.1 GCA_029571495.1 Pseudomonadota bacterium | reverse complement strand
CGAAGGGTGACTGTTGTTGGGTTTCGTGCCGCGGCGTAAACCTTGCGGGCACCGCGAGCAAGTAGCGCGCGGGTGAAAGCCAGTCCGATTCCGCGGTTAGCACCGGTGACGAGGACGACCGAATTTTCAATTTTCATTAGTGACTCCAGAGTGTGTTAGAGATGTAAATATGATGCACATCATATGAATAGACGTGCAAACACGTTGACCCGCCTTGACGGCGATTCATCGGACGGTAATAACGACCTTGCCCTTGGCGCGCCCACTCTCGACGTAGGCCAGCGCCTCATTGGTAGAAGCGAATGGGAAAACCTTGTCTACGACCGGGCGTATGACACCCGACTCGATCAGTGGCGTGATCTGCTGCAACTGACTTCCGCTGGCTTTCATGAACAGGAATGAATAGTCAACACCGAGTCGCTTTGCCTTTCTTCGTGTGCCAAAACTCAACACACGCGTGGCCTGCTTCAGCACCCAGGAAGCCTTGATTGCTTCGGCAAATTCGTGATCCGGCGGACCAGATATGGAGATCAGCTTCCCGCCACGCATCAGAACGTTCAATGACTTTTCAAGCGTCTTGCCATCTTGGCTGTTAAGAACGACGTCATAGTCGCGCAACACGTCTTCAAAGTCTTGCGTTTTGTAATCAACAACTACATCCGCGCCTAGACTTTTCACCAGCGCGACGTTTCCCGTGCTGGTTGTCGTGGATACGGTCGCGCCCAAGTGTTTGGCAAGCTGAATGGCAAACGTGCCGACACCGCCAGAGCCTGCCTGAATGAAGACTTTCTGACCTCGTTTTAGTTGTGCCTTTTCAACCAGTGCCTGCCACGCTGTCAAGCCCACTAGCGGGATGGAAGCCGCCTCTTGCATAGTGAGGTTGTGCGGCTTGATCGCCACAGAGTCCTCGTTGATGGCGATGAACTCTGCGAACGTACCGATATGGAAATCGTCAACCCTCGAATAGACCTCGTCTCCCACTTCGAATTTCCGCACGCGCGCGCCGACACGAACCACGACACCAGCGACGTCATGCCCCAACACAAATGGCGGGCGGTACGGCAGGAAGAGCTTGAATTCCCCGTTCCGGATTTTGGCGTCGATCAGGTTGACTGCAGCAGCGTGAACCCGCACCAAGACTTCGTCGTCGCGCAGCGAAGGTTCCGGCACATCGCCCAGACGCAAAGTCTCATTTTTTCCATATCGATCGACGATGAATGCTTTCATGACTCTCTTCGCTTTGCAGTAGACGCGGATTTGAACGCGGAGGCGTTGGTCATAAGGGATATTCGCATGATGCTCATCATATTTAAAGTTAAAAAAAGGGAATGCACTTACGACGTCGTCGGAGACAGACTCTTCAAAGTAGCAGCACACAGCGCGTCGGACAATGCGCCATCATTAACCGCGCGGGCGAGCGTTAACGTGCCGACCATGGTCGCCACCGTCACGAGTGCGCGCTCATGCGCACTGGGCTGCCCCCAGTCCGGCATCTGACGGGCGACAAGATCAATCATCTCTTTGACGCGACGCGTCGCGACGCGCCGCACCTCGGGCGATTGCCGAGGCATCTCCGAGCAGAGTGCCGACGTCGGACAGCCTGTTTCGATGCTCTGAACATGCGCCTTTGAAAGGTACGCGGCGATTAAGGACTGCAGCGCGTGCTCCGGCGGAACACTGGCGACAACGCTGGTCGCCAAGTCGTTCGCGTCTGCGCCGGCGCGATCGGCCGCCTCGGCCAGCATCGCGTCGCGGGACGCAAAGTGAGCGTAAAAGGCACCATGCGTCAGCCCGGCTTCTTTCATGATGTCGGCGACACCTGTACCGTCATAGCCACTGCGTCGAATAGCGCGCGCGGCAGCATCAACGATCCGGTCGTGCGAGGCGTCTTTGGCAGTAGCGCGTACGTTAAGTGCTTTTCGCATGATGCATATCATACAACATTCGCAACCACATCGCAACAGATCAAATGTCGCGTCGTTGCGGTTGCGGGTGTTGACATCCGACTGGATGACAGCGCGTAACGTTCGCCGCGTACGTGCAGCTCGATTGAAAACTCATTTCAATCGAATTTATCGGCACAAATCTACGCGCTCGCGTCCAAAGGCTTCTGCTCGCTCGCAGCATTCCAGCCGACGCAAACCTGCGCTGCCCTTGCACAAATATCGGCGTCAGGCCGCCTGCTTAAATATAGACGGACGCTACTGCGTCCCGTACGGCTTTTTGTCGACGTAGTACGCCGCCGCGAGGCCGGCTGCGCTTCGTCCGCGGATGTCCTTGGTGGCGCGGATTTCGTTGACGAGTTCTAGCGCGGTTTTGTCGCACGGTGGTAGTTCGACATCGCTCACGTCTTTCGGCGTCACGCGATTGCCCCATTCTGCGTAGTGCGAACAAACGGTGAGGCCGGCGCCGAAGGCGGGCATGAGAAGTTTCGCGTTCGCCTTGATGCGGCCCTCTTCTAGCGCCTCCACGAGAGCGACGGGAACCGTGGCAGCGCTCATATTGCCGTACTTCTGCACTGTGAGCTGAACCTTACTCATCGGGATGCCGGCGTACTTGGCGACCGATTCGATGATGCGTGAATTGGCTTGATGCGGCACGACGAGATCAATGTCTTCGGCGCTGACGCCAGCCTTCGCGAGCGCCTTGGCGCTGGCGTCGGTCATGCCTTGCACGGCTTTCTTAAAGATTTGCGGGCCGTC
>JAKPSO010000793.1 GCA_029571495.1 Pseudomonadota bacterium | reverse complement strand
CGAAATTTCGGACACTTCAGTCGCGCGATTTTCACCGCTGCCGGAGGCGCTCATGAGCTGGATGTAGTCGACGATGATGAGACCGAGGCCGCCGACTTGCCGCGCGAGACGGCGCGCGCGTGCGCGAAGTTCGAATGGATTGAGGCCCGCTGTCTCATCGATGTACATCGGGCTTGAATCAAGCTGCGACAGCGCGTCGGTGAAACGCTGCCAATCGCCGTCCGAGAGCCGCCCAGTGCGCAGCACATGTTGATCAAGTTTGCCGACGGAACCGATCAGACGCATTGCGAGCTGCAACGCGCCCATCTCCATCGAGAACACCGCGACAGGCTTTTTGAGACGCAGCGCGACGTGCTCGCCGATGTTCAACGAAAACGCGGTCTTACCCATCGACGGACGCCCCGCGACGATGATCAAGTCGCCCGGCTGCAAGCCCGCCGTCATGCGGTCAAGATCGGAGTAGCCCGTCGCCACCCCCGTCACGTCACCCGGATTGTCGCGACGATAGAGTTCTTCGATGCGATCAATCGCTTGCGCAGTGAGGTCGGAAAGCGAAACAAAGTTCGCCTTCGAGCGGTCGCCCGATTCGGCGATTTCGAACACTTTGCCTTCGGCCTCGTCGAGCAGTTGTTCGCTCGATTTGCCCATCGGGTTGAACGCAGCTTCGGCGATGCTCGTCGCCACACCCGCCAAGCGGCGCATCACTGAGCGGTCGCGCACGATCTCAGCGTAACGGCGTACGTTTGCGGCGGTCGGCACGGCGTTAGCAATCGCGCCAATGTATGCAAGGCCGCCAACGTAGTCGAGCTTAGCGACCGCGCGCAGGCTCTCAGAGAGCGTCACGGCATCGGCCGGATTGTTGTCCGCGGCGAGGCGATTGATATGCTCGTAAATCAGGCGATGACCTTCGTTGTAGAAGTCGTCCGCGCGCAACAAGTCCGCGATCTTATCGATCGCGTTGTTGTCGATAATCAACGCCCCCAATACCGATTGCTCGGCCTCAATCGAATGAGGCGGCGTGCGCAGTGCTTGCAGATCCTTGTCGATTGGGAAGTTCACGTGATCGTTTACGAACGAGAGGGGGACAAGCTCTGCATGGCGCTAGCTGCGTGCGGAATTCGACTTGACAGCTCAAGTCCATGCTGTAGTTTGGTTGATATTACAACCACCTTTGGCGAACCATGAAATCACTGAGCCAACAACTCGGCACCCTGTTCTCTGCGCCGGTGAGACGCCGGAACGACCCGTTTACGACTGCGCGGATTCGCGCACCCCAAATCGCAACCTCTTGCGGCGTCGAAATCGAAACGGTGAAAGGCGGTGGCTTTAACGTATGGCCACCTCGATCTGACCGTCAGCGGGATCCTTACGCGGGCGATCACTACGCCTCCGACTGGAATGAGGTGTTAGTCATGGTTGAGGGCTACTTGCAGCGAGCAGCCAAAAATTCAACCGCGCCGGCATCGAGGCAGCCTCCAACGGATGCGTTGTCGCAGTTAAAGATGTGATCTAGCTTCCGCTCGAAACGCACTAAAATAGCTGTACAAACGTACTTGTATAAACGTAACTGTATGCAAGCACATGCGCGTATCCGTTTTTGCAGGCGCTTGCCATTCAGCTGTTCATTCTGACAATTACTTTGCGAGGTGACCCGTCACATGCGCGCCCAACTCCCCCAACCCGTTCTTCCCCCAGAACAGCTCAGTTTTGCGATGTCTCCCGAGCAGGCAAGCGACGAAGCGTTGTTGGCTAACTTTGGTTTGTACGACGCCTACTATCGCGCACGTCTTGCAGCCCGCCGCCCGGCCTCAGTGGTGACGCTGGCTAAGGACAAAGTGCAATGGCACGCGCTATGCAAACACTTCGTCACCGAGCGCGTGGTCGCACACAACGCTACGGAGGCGGATTTTCGGTCGTTCTTTGCGCAGCCTGAGCGACGGGACAATCACATCCGTAACCGCGTGAGTTACCTGCGATTGTTCGATGCGGTGATGCGTGCCGACGCCGAGGCGCGACGTGCGGCCGAAGTTCCTGGTGAGAGCACGCGCCTTGAATGGAACCGTGCCGCGCGGCGAATGCTTGAGTCAACCGAGTACATCTATGCTGACACGGTGGCCAACAAGCAACCCTCCGTATTCTTGACGGAAGCAGATGACCGCAAACTCCGCGATCACCTCTTTGTGATCCCGAAGGAAGGCACTGCCGTTGAGTTGCGCACCTTCGTCTACATGGCGGTGATGCGAGGCAGTGGCGCAACGCCCGGCGAGATCCGTACACTGCAACTAGATGAAATTGATCGTGACCCGAGTGGTCGCGTCATCCGTTTGCGAATGTTTGGCCGCGGTGGCGTGGCGGGCAAGATCTACGTGCTGGAAGATTTCGCGGAGCGAGCGTTGACCTACTGGTTGCGATGGAACGAAGGGGCTGAGCGTTTCTCGGATCGAGGCTTTCCGATGGTCGATCACCCGGTCGAGGCCAAGCGGGTTCAGTTTGTGTTTCCCAATCTGTATCACACGTCCATCGATCGTCACGGTCAGGCCATTGACAGCGATACCTGCACGCTGTGCGTCAAGCGCGCATTACATGGCCTAGGATTTCGAGTTTCCGGTTCGGTGACACAAATGCTTCGTACTCAGTTTGGTTCGGTTTTGTTGCGACACGGAAACGACACGGCCGAGGTGATTGACCGTATGGGACTTTACGATCATCGCTCACTCAAGTCCTACACTGAGATTGCTGCGGGTATGCGCGGCGCCGGCGTGCGGTTCTGATGGCTTTATAGAGAATTGCAAAAGGTTTCTTGTCATGAATGCCCACCCCTTCAAGCGCGTTACCGTTTGCGCGCTCCGTATCGAGTAACTATGTGTACTCGACACGCTGACACCGCTGTCACCGAGGAAGTTACGCATGAGTAAACGCGGCCCTCATATTGCTGTAGCGCAGGTGGACGATGCGTCAACCCCGACTGCGGCGCTCGACGGCGAAATGCCGGAATTGATCGCGCTCGAAATTAGCCGGGAAACGCTTCTTTCTGGGGACACGCGAGCCGTGCTGGCCCGGTTGCGCCAACTCACCTCCGATAGAAGTACGGTGATGACAGGTTGCGGCAGGTTGTTCGTGATGGTGAGCGGTTACGATGATGACGAGCGGCCGTTGCCAGCGGTAGCGGAGTACGGTACGTTCATGCAATCGCTCATGCGCGATTGGCCCTTCTTTGGCTGGTTTTGCGCACTGGACAGTGACCTGCCACACGAGGCGCTGATGAGTCTGCCGCCGAGCATGTTGCCAGGTAGTACGTTTACAACCCTTTTGTTAGCCGGCGCGTGCGACACGCGACCGGCATGCCCCACCGACGGGCTGAAACCGCCCCAAGACTCCATGGAACCGTTGGTGATCAAACCCCGAGTCCTGGAGTCTCATATCTCTGCGATGGCGGATGGCTTGGTGGCGTTGTGCGAGTTGCACAATGTCCCTGTGCATCTCATTGAGGCGCGCGCTAGCGCTGTGATGCAAACTCTGGAAGATCGAGGGCTTCGCTGAACAGTCGAAGCCGCTATCGAACGACCGCAACGCGCGTTGCGCTGCGCAGTTACACGCTGACTCTCTGCAACTTTGAATTTATGAAATTTACTCAGCTCTTCAACTTGGCATTTGCAACGGGAGCGATGCTCATGCTGCACAGCACCGCCGGCGCCGAAACCATTGTCGGCCGCGTTGTAGGCGTAGCCGATGGCGACACGATTACTGTACTGGACGCCTTGAAGCATCAGCACAAGATTCGCTTGTCTGGAATTGATGCGCCAGAAGGGGGCCAAGCGTTCGGTCAGCGATCCAAGCAAACGTTGTCCGACTGCGCGTTTGGCAAACAGGCTGTAGTCGAAGGCGACAAGACGGATCGATACGGCAGGACGGTTGGCCGCGTTGTGGTGGCAGGCGTCGATTGCAATTTGCGGCAGGTGGAGCTCGGGATGGCCTGGCACTATGTCAAATACGCGAGTGAACGGCCCGCAGCAGAGAGCAAGACGTACGCGGCCGCAGAAGCTAAGGCGCGGGCGGCTAAGTTGGGCTTATGGGTCGATCCGCATGCGATGGCACCGGGCGAATGGCGCGATGGCGGACAGCAGGCGCATGCTGCTGCAAAGGAGATTAGTGGCGAGTGTGATTGCTCTTCCGGAAAGGTCTGTACCGGAAAGCGCGGAGGTAGCTATTGCCTCAACGATGCAGGCAACAAGAAGTATCTCCCGAAGTAGTGCTACCGGCGTTTTTGCATATTCCAGCAAAGGTCACGAGCGATTCAGCTCTCGCGGTCTACACTGCGCGCGCTAATTCGAACCATGATTGCGTAGCCACCTAATCCTCTTCCGCGTGGCGCCTAGCTCTTTCTTCCCGCATTTCCTGCGCTTGTTTGACTCGCGCGCAGGCCGAGCACGGGCAACGCTGTTCACCATTCAGAATTTGCAGCTCCAAAAAACGAGCGCGGCCACGCTCAACCGCCTCCGCAATAAGATCGCCGTTTTCTCCGCGGGTGCATCGTGACAGCACATCCTCAGCGTCGAATTTTTCTTCGCTTGCTTGACATAAGCGATGCGCTTGCAACTCCTGCAGTGTCGCGGGTTGATTTATCAGTAGCCGCGCGCCCAGTGAAGAGCGCTTTGCCCGGGGGGTAGCCTTGCGATAGGAGGGATATGTCCGCAAGAGTTGCGAACGCTCCGAATCTGGATACACGTCAAGCCGACCCTTGCGCGCGACTA